>JBHHYT010000051.1:0-16685 GCA_046757705.1 Thermodesulfobacteriota bacterium | reverse complement strand
AGAGGGCTACGGCAAAGAAGGCAGCCCCGAAGAGAGCCGCTGCAAAGAAGAAGGCCGCAGCGAAGTAAGGCCTGTATTTTCCCGTACGCAAAACGAAGCCCCGCTTTAAAAAAAGCGGGGCTTCGTTCATTTGCACTAAACAGGTGGCCGGAGGCCGCGTGCCGCGCCGAGCAGCCCTACTGGCCGATTATCACGTATATATTGTCCGAGTCGTACGTGTTTATCGCGCTCTTGTTCGGGCCGGCGGAGCCGACGACAACGTACCATTTGCCGTCTATCTTGTAGTCGTAGTCTATGAAGTACGGCGTGCCCCACGGGTCGAGGAACTTGGCGTTGGACGCCAGGTACGAACCAGGAAGGTATGGCCCATCCCATCCCACTCCAGAAAAGACGCTGCCGTTGTCGTTGAACAGCCCGATGTCGTCGGCCGTAAGGTCAGCGTACTCCTTCCCGTCGACCGGAGGCGTAAGGTTCTTGGGGCATACGTACGGGGTGTGGTTGCCCGGCCAGATGTCCGTGTCGTGGCCGAGCATCTTCAGCGCGTCCTTGACCGAGGAGAGGGTGGCTGTCGCCTTCGACCGGTTGATGTACTTCGTATAGCTCGGCACGGCGATGGCGGCGAGCACACTGACGATGGCGACGACCACGAGCAGCTCGACCAGCGTAAAGCCTTCTTTTCGTCTTCTGATATCACGCAGCATAGGAGCAACACCATTTTTTTACGGGGACCGCAAATACCGCCCCGGCCTTCAGGCACAGGGTCATGAGCACATACGGATACCGGGTTTCCGTACCACGGACAAACGTCAGCCCCATTATACTCTCTATCGGACAAAACTCCGTGACTTTGACACATTTTTTAAAAAATCCTCCTCGCGCCCGCGTCCCCGGGGAGGTTGCTTTATGCCCGGCATTTATGCTACATAATAAGGAGATGAGATAGACCGGCCCCGCCCCGGCGGGGCGAACACAGAAAAGGAGCTTTTTTATGGCTGAGATAAGCATCAAGATAACGTGCCCGGTATGCGAGAAGGACTTCCACAAGAAGGCCTCCGAGCTCAAGGACGGCACGGTGTTGAAGTGCCCGAACTGCGGGGAGCAGACGACGATAAAGGGCAACATGTTCACGGAGATGGTCGATAACGTGAAGAAGAGCCTCTGAGGGGTCACGCGTCTTTTCGAGGCGTCCGCGCCGCCCGGTAGACCGGCTGAAGACCGAGGCCCCCCTGCCCTACTGGCAGGGGAGCCTCGGTCGTTTAGATCCAAAAAACGGGAACGGCTAAAACCAGATGAGGAACTGGTTGGCCCCGATGCCCTTGGGCATGAGCGCCTTCAAAGAGGCCGAGAGGCCGAGCACCCCGGCGTCTATCCTCTGCCCGGACCTGTTGCGTCCTGCGAGTATGCCGGTTATCTCGCCGAGGGAATCGAGTATCCATGAGACCGCCCCATCGTGCTCTATCCCGTGGGCAAGGGCGCGCGCCTTGGTCAGCCTCCGCTTTGCCCCCTCTATAGCCCCGCCGACCCCCGTGCCCGTGGCGGCGATGTAGTTCCTCCTGCCGTGCTCCACGTCGCTCTCGTAGTCGATGATGTCGTCTATGAGCTGGCCCGCCTCCCCGACGAGCCTTCCGATGCCGGCGCACGCCTCCTTGCGCGCCGGGGAAGAGTCCGAGGCCGGGAACAATACGCCGATGACCTTGTCCCCGCACGACTTCTCATAGAGGTACCTGTCCGCATCGACGGCCGACTCGCTCCCTGCGAGCGTCTTTATGACGTCGAAGAGGCGCGCCTTTATGCCGTAGAGCTCTTCGGCGCTCAACACCCCCGCCACGGCCTGCTCGTCGAGCGCCATCTCCATCAGGTCCCTGTACGCGTGAGATATGTAGAAGAGCCTGTGGCCGAGCTCCGCGTAGCTGCCTTCCCTGTCGAGGTAATCGTCTATGCAGGCGACCATGGTAGAGAAGAACCCGGCGGCAACCCCGAGGCTCCCCCTGGCGTTGAGCACCGTGGACATGACCCCCACGCAGACCTCGCTCAACGCGCCCGTCTCGTTCACCAGCGCGTAGCCGCCGGTCATCGCGCGCGTATAGGCGTAGACGCCGGTTGCGTTGTCCGCCCTCTGCCCCCTGCGCCCGAGCTCCTCCACGCTCCTTTGCATGTGCGAGGCTATGATATCGCCGGTATCAAGGTACCCCGGCGCAACGGGCCGCGCGTCTATTGAGGCGTATGCGCGCCCGAGCCTCCTCCTCCCGGCTGCGGAGCTTTCCTTGAGCGTTCTTATGGACGGCGGGAGCTCGCCCGCGCTCTTTGCGATAGGGGCCATTGGACTAAACCCTCCTGGATTGTTTTTTGACAGCATATAACATGGGAGGTCTTTTTTCAAGGGCCTTGCCGGTAAACGCCGCGCGCAGGCGGGGCGCTCACCGCGCGCCCTCGACCATCCCCTTGAGCCTCAGCGCATCCCCCGGGGCGTACCCGGCCTCGTCGTTGTCGAAGTAGCAGTATATCTCATCGACGTCCCACCGCGCGAACTCCCCGGCCCAGAAGCAAAGGGCGTCGTCGCTGTACCGGCCCCGGTACTTGCCGTCCGGGCCGTGGAGCCTGACGTAGGCGAACCTGGCGGTGATAGTCGCGGGGGAGAGGAGGCGGTCGAAGTCGTATATGCAGAAGGCGGCGTTGTGGCGCGCAAGGGTGTCATAGACCCGCCCGTCGAACCAGCTCGTGTCCCTGAACTCGAAGGCGTACCTGTGGCCGCGGGGCAGCGCCGAGAGGAACGCCTCGAGGCGCTCCACGTTGACCCCCCACCGGGGCGGGAGCTGGAAGAGCACCGGGCCCGCCTTCCTGCCGAAGGCCCTCAAGCGCTCCAGGAACGGAGGCAGCGTCCTTTCAGGGTCGAGGAGCTTCTTGTTGTGCGTTATCAGGCGGCTGGCCTTTACGGAGAATACGAAGTCATCGGGCACGGCGGCGCACCACGACCTGACCGTCTTCTCCGTCGGGAGCCTGTAGAAGGTGCTGTTTATCTCCACCGTAGAAAAGCGCGCGGCGTAGTGCTCGAGGAACCTCTCCGTGGGGGTGCCCTCGGGGTAGAAAGGACCCACCCAGTGGCCGTAGTGCCACCCGGAGGTGGCTATCAGTATCCTCTTCTTACGCCCTGGCATCTTCCCGCCTTTCACCTCTGCGGCGCAAGCGCCGGCCACTACCCGGCCCTTGCCGCAAGGTGGCGCGAGGCGCGGGGGCGGGCGAGGGCAATGAGGCCGGAAACCGCATCGCCCGTCCTTTCGAACGTCCCTCCTTCTCCTGTTTTCAAAGGGGTCTGATAAAACTCTCCCAAAAGAAACCCGCCTGTCAAGCTTGACTAACCCCCGGAAATAAAGAATAGTATTAGGTACGCGGAGCCAATCGTTTTTCCCCCGATACCATCCATCTGAAGCCGGGCGGCTGTTTTTTGTATATAATTAAGTATACGGAGCAGGCCCGGGCGGGTGGCGCTTTTGTGCGCCTTGCGGCGCCGCAGGGCGGGCGCCGTCAAGAACATAACAGAGGGTCCGGTCTATGAACGGTCTCAAAAAAACATTCAAGGACCTCGGATATTACAGGTCCCCCGTGAAGATACTGCTGATCATCAGCCTCTCGATCTTCGCGGTCGAGACGATGATAATGGGGGCGCTGCTTATCCTCTCGCCCGAGACCCCGACGGTATACGCCTTCCTCGACGCGCTTGTACTTGTCCTGCTGCTCTCGCCCATGCTCTACTTCTTCCTTCTAAAGCCCCTCATACGGCTCGTGGACGAGCGGGACCTCGCGATAAACGACATAAAGGCCGCAAGGGACAGGGCGCAGAAGTACCTCGATATCGCCGGGGTGATCATTCTCGTGGTCGACAGGGAGGGCAGGGTCCTGCTCATAAACAGGAAGGGCTGCGAGGTGCTCGGGTACACCGAAAGGGAGATACTGGGCAGGGACTGGTTCACCGGCTTCATCCCGCGCAGGATGAGAGACGAGGTCGAGCTCGCCTTCAAGAACCTTATCGCAGGGGAGGAGGAGGCCGAGGGCTACTTCGAGAACCCTGTGCTCACGAAGAGTGGCGAGGAGCGGACCATACTCTGGTACAACTCCATCCTGCACGAGGACGGCCTCATAACGGGCACGCTCTCCTCCGGAGAGGACATAACCGAGAGGAAGAGGACGGAAAAGTCGCTCAAGGGGAGCGAGATAAAATACCGGTCGCTCCACGACACGGCCTTCGACGCCATCATAATAGCCGATGACAGCGAACACCTGACCGAGTGCAACCCGAGCGCGGAGAAGATGTTCGGCTACGGAAAGGGCGAGATGATAGGCCTGCAGATAACCTCGCTGATGCCCGAGAAGTACAGGGCGCGCCACACGGAAAAGGTCAGGCAGTTCCTCTCTACCGGGATAAGCACCGCGATGGGCAGGGTCCTCGAGATGAGGGGGCTCAGGAAAAACGGCGAGGAGTTCCCCATAGAGATCGTGCTCAACACCTTCGTGATAGCCGGGAGCAGGTACCTCACCGCCATGATACGCGACATAACCGACAGGAAGAAGGCCGAGAGGGAGAAGGAGATAATACAGGCGCGCCTGAACCAGTCGCAGAAGATGGAGGCCATCGGGAGGTTCTCCGGCGGCATAGCGCATGACTTCAACAACATCCTGTCTTCCATAAGGGGCAACGCCGAGCTGGCGCTCGAGGGGGTCGACAGGAATGACCCCCTCTACCAGAGGCTCGACGGCATAATACTCTCGGTGATGCTCGCCTCCAAGCTCACCCGCCAGCTGCTGCTCTTCAGCCGCTCACAGCCGTTCGAGCTTGTGCCACTCGACATGAACAAGACCATAGAGGACCTGCTCGTGATGATAACCCGGCTCATGGGCCCGAAGGTCACCATCTCCACGGACCTCGCCCCGGACCTCTGGATAATAGAGGCCGACGAGGGCACCATCGAGCAGGTGGTGATGAACCTGGCGGTGAACGCGAGCGACGCGATGCCCGAAGGCGGCACATTGAGCATCAAGACCCGCAACGAGACGGTAACGGAGGAGCAGTGCAGGGGCATACCGGAGGCGCACCCCGGGGACGTAGTGCGCCTTACCGTGTCGGATACCGGCGTGGGCATGGAAAAGGACCTCGTGCAGAGGATCTTCGAGCCGTTCTTCACCACAAAGGAGGCGGGCAAGGGCACCGGCTTCGGGCTTTGGATGGTCTACAGCATCGTAAAGCAGCACGGGGGGTGGATAACCGTGAGGAGCAAGGTGGGGGTCGGCACGAAATTCAACATCTACCTGCGCGCGCTTACGAAAAAGCAGGCCGGGGTCGTCTCCGGCGGCGCGAGGAAGAGCGGCCTCGGGGAGAAGATACTGCTTGTAGACAGCGAGCAGGACATGATAAATTTCGCAAGTATGGGCCTCGGGGAGCACGGCTATAACGTCTTCGAGGCCCGGGACGCCAGAGAGGCGCTGAAGCTGTTCAAGGAGCATAAAGGGGACTTCCAGCTCCTTGTCTGCGACGTGCTGCTGCCCGAACGCAACGGCATCACCCTGGCCGAACACCTGCGGGGCATCAAACCCGGGCTCGGGGTGGTGATGACCTGCGGCTACGTCGATGAACGCTTGAAGCCGGAGGTCGAAAGCAAGAAGTTCAAGTACCTCAGAAAACCCTTCTCGGTAACCAATCTCCTTACGACGGTAAAAGAGGCGCTCGATCAGATAAAGATGTAAGGGGGGCTCAAGGCCGGGATCGAGGAAAGTCCCTTAAAGTTTATCGGGGAAAACGCTGATATTGTAGGTTGTGGGATCGGCTTTTAAGCGGCATGTAATCTGTAAGGAGGGGATCGGAATGTCGGATAAGGAGAAGAGGAAACTCAGGAGGAGACCCCTGCTCGGGGAGGTCAGGGTACGCCCCTCGGGCGGACAGGAGTGGGTCGAGGCCCTTGTCCTGAACATCAGCAGGGGCGGCATCGGGCTCTACGCATCGCAGCGGATAAGGAAAGGGCAGAAGGTCGACATAAGGATATCCTACCTCGAAGGCTCGAGGCTCAAGGAGGTCGAGCAGATACCCGGCAAGGTGCGCTGGGTTCAAGCCATAGGGTCGCACCTCGCCATCGGCATCATGTTCGAGGAGAAGATAACGAGAAAGACCTTCCCGGTACTCAACAGGTGCCTTGCCTACGCCGCCGGCATAAAGGATTAGCCTGCCGGTGCACCGGCAGGACGCGCCGGAGAGCGGAGACAGTAAAACATCAAAAAAAAGGGGGCCGCAGGGCCCCTTTGTCATTGCCGCAATGTCGGGCCCGGAGGCTCAGCTCAACATCGGCCTCTTTATCTGCGTGGACGCGCAGCCTATTATCCAGCCGTTCTCCCTCGCGCTGAAGTGCTTGTTCTTGCCTATTATCAGGTGGTCGTGGACGATCAGGTCCACGGCGAGGGCCGCCCTGTCGAGCACCTTCGTCAGCTGAAGGTCCACGTTCGAGGGGTTGGCGTCCCCGCTCGGGTGGTTGTGGACGAAGATGACCGCGCTGGCGCGGTACTTGAAGGCCCTCTCGATGGCCTTCCTCGGGTAGACCGCCGTCTGGTTTATCGTCCCCTCGTGCAGCGTCTCGACGCTTATCACCTCGTTCTTTGCGTTGAGGTAGATGGCGAGGAACTTCTCTATGGGTTCGCCCGAGAGGGTGAGGTTCAGGAACTCGAGCGCCTCCCTCGGGCAGCGGATGATGTCCTTGCACATCATCCGTTCCTTCAGGTACGCGCCGCAGACGTCCTTTACGAGCTTGAGGAAGAGGGCGGTGTTCCCGTTTATCCCCTCCACCGACTTGAGCTCATCCACCGAGGCGTCGAAGACGCCCCTCAGGCCCTTGAACCTGGCCAGAAGTTGCTTCGCAAGCGACTTGACGTCCTTTTTAGGCGCGGAGTAGGTCAGGAGAAGCTCGAGGATCTCGAAGTTGTGGAAGCCCTCGAGCGCCCCTCTCTTGAACCTTTCCTTCAGCCTTTTCCTGTGCTCCGACTGCGCCGAGGCCCTGTCATACATAAGAAGCTTGTCCATGTTGTCGCTTGAAGACTCCAAATGCCGGTTCCGGGCTGTCCTGCCCTTTTTCGCGTTGTTGGGAATCCGCCTTGCCTGCACCTGCCAGGAAGTTGCAGAATAATTATACAAAATAGTAGGGCCGGGTTTCGCCTGTACCAAGGTACAGGTCTTGCAACCCTATATTTTACACCGATTTCACTCAGGATGTAACTGATAACTCAGCCAGTTTCACGGGGAGACCGTTCCTGATAAAAAGGGCTCATGGAGCTTATTTTTAAGGAAGGCGATTTCATCGTAAAGGCCCTCTCGGCGCACGAGGAGATGGAGGAGGCGTTCCGCCTGAGGCATGACGTCTTCTGCGACGAGCTGAAGTGGGTACCCCCCTCCCCCGACGGCCTGGAGATGGACCCTTACGACGATTTCTCGGACCTCATCGGCGTATTCGACCCCGACCGCAGGCTCGTCGGGCACATAAGGCTCACCGCCTCGCCCCACCCGTTCATGGTCGAGAAGGAGTTCGCCTGCATACTGCCAGAAGGCGTCGAGATCGCAAAGGGCCCCCGCACCTCGGAGGTCACCCGGCTGTGCGTAAGAAAAGAGGACCGCATGGTGCGCCACCCGGTAAGCATCCCCAACATGCTCTACAAGGGGATGTACCAGTGGAGCCTTGCGATGGGAATGAGGGTGCTCGTAATAGTCGTGGACAAGAGGTGCTTCAGGCACCTGCGGTCGATAGGGCTTACGGTGGACCCGCTCGGCCCCTTTTTCGTCATGCCGGACGGGGTAAGCGCCTCCGTATGCTACATAAACTGGGATAAGTTCGAGAGGGTATCCTCCGAGAGGAAGCCGGGCTTCCTCGAATGGATGTCTACATTAAAAGCCCCGTGTCCATCGCTATCGCAACCGCATGGGCCTTATTCACGGCGTCGAGCTTGCGCTCGATATTCTGCACATGGAACTTGACCGTCCTCTCGCTTATGTTGAGGATAACCGATATCTCCCAGTTGGTCTTGCCGGCCATCATCCACCTGAGGACCTCCTTTTCGCGGACGGACAACGGCTGCGACACGGCGCCGTCCCGTGCCTGCGAGACATCGCAGATCCTCACAAGAGCCTGATGTATATGCGGGGTAACCACATCGAGTATCTTCAGGTGGTGGGCCGTAAAGCGGTCCTTCGCGCTTGAGAACGAGACAAGGCTGCCCCTGACCCCCTCGCCGTTGACCCCGCTCGCTATGCCGTAACTTAGCCCGAACTCGGAGGCCTTGTTCATGAGCTCCTCGCCGGCCTTGTCGGAGAATCTCTGCACGGCTTCCGTCCAGTGTTGCGGCTTGAAGAAGCTGTAGTTGTACCGGACGATGGGATCGTGGTGGTAGAGCTCCTCCTCGGCGTACATGATGAGCCATTCCTCGGGGTAGTTGAGGTTTATGTATTTTTCAAGCTTCCCGCTGCTGGCGTCCCCCAGGCAGCAGATGCCCTTGTCCGCGCAGACAAGCTCCTTGAGCCTTGAGGTGGCATTGATGATATCGGCCTCCGTATTGCAGTTGACCATCATCTGGATGAGGTCCAGTATCTTCATCAACTCACTCTTCGTAAAGTCCTTGTACTCCATGCTCACCCCCCATCAAGCGTCTTCAGAGAATTAAACAAACGAGTGCTCCGGATGCCCCGGCCCCGGCGTCATGACCTCCGGGGGCCCGGGCGAAGCCCTCACCACGGCCTTGTTGATGTGTACCGCGAGGATATCCAGTATCTCCTTATGGCGCGCCGCGAACCTGTTCTTTGCCCCGGCGAAGCTTACTATCGCCACGCTCTCCGTCCCGGGCACGTAAAGGCTGCTCGATACGCCGTACCTCAACCCGTAATCGGCCGCGTAATCGATGACCTGCCTTGCGCAGATGTCGTTTATCTCCTCGAATATCTCCGACCAGAGCCGGGTCGTGGAAAAATTGGAATGGTATCTTACGAGAGGGTCCTTGAGGTACAGCCTCGAGCAGAGGTAATGGTCGAACATGTCTTCGGGGTAGTTGCCGTTGACAATGTATGTTATCTCGCGGGGCGCGGCGCCCTCGACCCTGAGCGTACCGCATGCGGAGTGGTCCGCCTCCACGATGCCCATGGACTTGATGAGCAGCGCCTTTACCTGCTCGGAGCAGGAACAGGACTGCGCGAATTCGATAACCTCGAGGATACCGACAAGCTCTCTCTTCGTAAGGTCACACGGCGTCATGGCGCGCCTCCCCGCTGAATGTGAGGTCTGGCAAGGGCCCCGCTAAAACTCCGCCGGCACCGGGCGGAGGGTCCCCGCTACTTGCTTGCTCCGGTCTTCCTCGGCGCCGAATGGCACTTGAAACAGTTGCGTATGGGGAAGGCGATGCGGTCGTGGCACCTGCCGCAGAACCGCCCCTTCCAGATGGCTATCATGGAGAGGTCCGGGTTCCCGCCCGCCTTCTTCCTGAATATCTTGGGGTGGCAGTTGGAGCACTTCAGCCACGTGGTGTGCGGCGCGTGCGGAAAGACCACGTCCGGCATGAAATCGAGCTTCGACTTTATCAGTATCCTGCGCGTAAAAGGCACCCTGTCCTCGGGCCCGAGCGCGCTGGAGGACGGTATGGACTCCTTCGGGGAGATGACCCCGTTCTTTATGGCCTTCGCCCAGTCGACGAAGCCGTATGCGTCCTTGGGCAGGTAGTAGAGCGAGATGACGTCCGGGCTCGGGTCTATGAGCCCGTATTTGTTGCGCTTGAGCTCGCCGGGTTCCTTGTGGAAGTCGTACATGGGCCAGTCCGCGGGCGCCGGTGCCATGTCCGGAGGCAGGGCGAAGGAGACAGCGGGGTACGCCAGAGCGAGCAGAAAAAGGTATTTGAAAAGCGTCTTGAGCATAGGCGACAGATACAACGATAGCGCGGGCCGGCAAGGCCCGAGGGCCCGGAGTCGAAACCCGGACAAAACCTCCGGTCACATCAAGGCGCGGAGGTCCCGGATATTAAGGAACGAGAGAACGCCGACTGTATGAAAGCGGGTTATTTTACCATATCAGAGCCGTCCTGGCAAGCGCGAGGCAAATACGAGGCAAGCGCATGGTGGGCGCGGGGGGTCAGGAAAACCGCTTCGCGTCCTCGAACCTGATGGCGCAGAACGGGCACGCTATCCAATCCGGCTTCCTCGATTTACCGCACGAAGGGCACGATACGCCGACAGGGGCCTTGCAGTCGGGGCAGATCTCGGCGCCGAAGGGGACGGCCCCGAGGCAGGAGGGGCAGATGCCCTCGCCGTGCTCGTCCTCCCTCGACAGGTAGATGACGCGCGTCAATTCATCGAGGGTCGTCACCCCGGCGGCGACCTTCTTCAGGCCGTCGACCTGAAGAGGGACCATCCCGCCCTCCACGGCGGCCTTTATGATATCCTGCTCGCCGGCGTCCGAGGCTATCATGTTCCTTATCCTCGCGTTTACGGAGAGGATCTCGAAGAGCCCGGTCCTGCCGGAGTACCCGCTCCCGCCGCAACTCTTGCACCCCGCGCCCCTATAGAGCTTGTTCTTGCCCGACCACTTTATGCCCGCCCTCCTTATCTCCTCCGCCGTCGGCGTGTAGGCCTGCTTGCAGTGGGGGCATATCTTCCTGACGAGCCTCTGGGCGATGATGCCGTTGAGCGCGGAGGCTACCATGTACGAGGGTATGCCCATGTTCTTGAGCCTTACGACAGAGGATATGGCGTCGTTGGTATGGAGCGTGGAGAAGACGAGGTGGCCCGTCATGGAGGCCTGATGGGCTATGACCGCGGTGTCCGTGTCCCTCATCTCGCCTACGAGTATGACGTCGGGGTCCTGACGGAGCACCGAGCGCAGCGTGTACGAGAACGTAAGGCCCGTCTTCTCGTTGACCGCCACCTGGTTCACGTCCCGAAGCTCGTACTCTATGGGGTCCTCGATGGTGATGATGTTTATGGCCTCGTTCCTTATGCGCGAAATCATGGCGTACAGGGTGGAGGTCTTGCCGCATCCGGTGGGCCCGGTCACGAGCACCACGCCCTGGGGGCGCTCGATGATGTCCACGGCCTTCTCGAAAGCGTCCTTGAGCATACCCACGGACTCGAGGTCTATGAGCGATGACTTGGGGTCGAGCAGCCTCATCACGACGGTCTCGCCGTACTGGGTGGGCAGCGTGGAGACCCTTATGTCAACGTTCCTTTTCCCGAGGCGCACCTTTATCCTGCCGTCCTGCGACACCCTCCTCTCGGCTATGTCCATCTTCGCCATGATCTTTATGCGGGAGACGACAGGGCCTTGCACCCACTTGGGCAGCTGCATCGTCTCCCGCATGATGCCGTCCACGCGTATGCGGAGCTTGACGCCCCGTTCCTGAGGCTCGATGTGGATGTCGCTGGCGCGGTTGTCCGAACCGTGTATGATGATGGAGTCGACCATCTTTATGATGGGGGGCGCGGCGCTCTTCTTGACCTGCTCGGCGATGTCCCTGCCCGAGTCCGCCTCCTGAATGACCTCTACGAGCCTGTCCTTCTTCAGGTCCGTCATAAGGTCTTCGATGGGCTCGTTCAGGTGGTAGTTCCTGTTTATCGCCTCGGTTATGCCGGTTATGGTGGAGACGCACGGCCTTATGTCGAGGCCCGTGGAAAAACGCAGGTCGTCTATGGCGACGAGGTTGAGCGGGTCTGACATGGCCACGGTGAGGACCTTCCTCTCCTGATACAACGGCACGAGGAGGTACTTCTTGGCGAGCCTTTCGTTTACGAGCTTGAGCGCCTCCGGGTCCACGGTGGCGCTCGACATGTCCACGAAAGGGATGCCGAGCTGGAACGAGAGCGTCTGCGCGATGTCGATCTCGGAGGCGTGGCCGTTTTTAACGAGTATGCCGCCGAGCCTGTAGCCCCTGTTCTTCCTGCCGAACTGGAGCGCCTCTTCGAGCTGCTCCTGCGTTATGAGCCCCGATTCGACGAGAAGCTCGCCTATCTTTTTTACGGCCATCGCACTCTTCTCCCTCTTCTACCAATCCACAGGAAGGGAACCTCTTTGATCTATAAGACAATTTTTATACCGCACCACGCCCCGGTTATCAATCACTTTATCTCCTCGAGGACGTAGTCCATGCTCCCGAGTCCGAGCGCGGAGGCCGCCTCGAGCTGCACCGTCCAGTCGATCTCCGGGTAGACGCCGCGGAACTTGTCCTGGCCCGGGGCGTGGTTGGAGCCCAGGGCCGTGCCGGCGAGGCCGGGGGCCATGTTCACGAGGTCTGCCGAGGCCCGGTCTATGGCTACAGGGTCGAGGGAGGCGAGCATCCCGATGTCCGAAACGATGGGGGCGTCGTTGTGCCCGTAGCAGTCGCAGGCGGGGCTCACGCGCGTGATGAAGTTGACGAACACGCTCCTGTCCCGCTTGCCGTCGAGGGCGCCGAGCGCGTACTCCGCCATCTTCTCCTGCACCCTTCCGGTCGACTCGTTCCAGCGTATCTTTATGGTGCCCTCCGGGCAGGCGGCTATGCAGTGGGAGCACCCGATGCACAGGGACTCGTCTATGACCGCTACCGCGCCGACCTCTATGGCGCCGGCGGGGCAGACGAGCGAGCAGTCGCCGCAGGCGGTGCAACCAGCCGGGTCCACCACAGGGGCGCAGTTCGAGTGCTGCGCAAGCTTGCCCTCGCGGCTGGCGCACCCCATGCCGAGGTTCTTAAGCGCGCCGCCGAAGCCCGTAAGCTCGTGGCACTTGAAGTGCGAGAGCACGACGATGCCGCTGGCGTTCGTAATCTCCCGCGCGACACTCACCGTCTCGAAGTGCCTGCCCGCGACCTTCACATCAACGGCGCTCTCGCCCCGCAGGCCGTCGGCTATGATGATGGGCGCGCCCGCAACGGCGTAGTCGAAGCCGTTCTCTATGGCGGTCCTCAGGTGGGCAACCGAGTTGCAGCGTGTGCCCACGTAAAGGGTGTTGGTGTCGGTAAGGAAGGGCCCGGCCCCTGTCTCCCTTATCCTGTCCACGACCCTGCGCACGAAGACGGGCGGTATGTAGGCGGTGTTGCCCTTCTCCCCGAAGTGGAGCTTCACGGCGACGAGGTGCCCCTTGCGGAAGCGCCCGGCAAGGTCCACGCTCCCGAGCAGTCCGTCGAGCTTGTCGAGGAGGTTCCGGTTCATCTCCGTGCGCAGGTCGGTGAAGTATACGGTGCTTTTCCGTGCCATATTCCCGGTCTTTCAATTATAGGTTTCTCTGTACCGGTTGACGGTCTGTCCGTTGCCGATCAAGCTATACCGGCTGACCGGTAACGGACCGCCATCCCCCTCTGCCCCCCTTTACCAGAAGGGGGATGCCCCCGCCCACCCCATCCTTGAACGACGAGAAGGGGTGATGGGGTCTAACCGGCCCCTACGTCTCTATTATCACCGGCAGTATCACCGGCCTTCTCTTGAGCTTCTTGTTGAAGAACCTGCGTAGCGCCCGCCTTATCTCTTCCTCGGCCTCGAGCTGCTCGGTCCGGGCCTCAGCGTTTATGTTGTCGAGCACCCCGGTGACCGCGTCCCTCGCGCCCTCGAGCAGCGCCGCGCTCTCCTCCTCGAAGACCAGCCCCTTTGTCATTATCTCCGGGCCGTAGACCGTATCCCCCGTGGCCACGTTTATCACTATCACGGCCACCACGAGCCCGTCCTGCGACAGATGCGTCCTGTCCTTTATGACCATGGCGCCCACGTCGCCCACACCCTTGCCGTCGACGAAGACCCTGCCGTAATCGACCTTCCCGCTCTTGGCGGCCCCTTCGCCCGTAAACTCAACCACGTCCCCGTCCTCGGCTATTATGATATTCTCCACGGGGATGCCGACCTTGCGCGCAAGGCGCGAGTGGAGCACGAGGTGGCGGTACTCGCCGTGCACGGGGATGAAGTACTCGGGCCGGGTGAGGTTGAGCATTATCTTCAGCTCCTCCTGGCTCGCGTGCCCGGAGACGTGTATCTCCGAGACCTTCTCGTAGATGACGTCCGCGCCGCGCCTGTAGAGGTGGTTCATCATGGTGGATATGGCCTTCTCGTGGCCGGGTATGAACTTCGAGGAGAGGATGACGGTGTCCCCCTTCTCGATGCTCAACTGCTTGTGGTTGTCCATGGCCATGCGCGTAAGGGCGCTCATGGGCTCGCCCTGGCTTCCGGTGGTAAGGAGCACCAGCTCGTCGTTGGCCAGCCGGCCTATCTCCTTGATGTCCACGAGTATGCCGTCGGGCACCGTCAAGTAGCCGAGCGTGCGGGCTATCCTGACGTTGGCGACCATGCTCTTGCCGTTCAGGACGACCTTCCTGCCGAACTTCACCGCGGCGTTTACGACCTGCTGTATGCGGTGGATGTTCGACGAGAAGGCGGCCACGAACAGGCGGCCCGTGCTCTGCCTGAAGATCTCCTCGAGGTTGTGGCCTATCTCCCGCTCGGAGAGGGTGAAGCCCTCGCGCTCGACGTTCGTGGAGTCGGAGAGGAGCGCGAGCACCCCCTGCTCCCCGTACTGCGAGAACCGGGCGTAGTCGAGCACCTCGCCGTCCACCGGGGTCTGGTCCATCTTGAAGTCCCCCGTGTGGATGACGACGCCGAGCGGGGTCTTTATGGCGAGCCCGCAGCCGTCGACTATCGAATGGCTGACGCGGATGAACTCCACCTCGAAGGGCCCGACGGAGATGACGTCACGCGGCCTGACCGTCTCGAAGACCGTCTTGCCCACGAGGTCGAACTCCCGGAGCTTCTCCTCTATGAGCCCTATGGTAAGCGTGGTGGCGTATATGGGGGCGTTTATCTCCCTCAGGACGAATGGTAACGCCCCTGTGTGGTCCTCGTGTCCGTGGGTTATGAAAAAGGCCTTCACCCTGTCCCTGTTCTTTATGAGGTAACTTACGTCCGGTATGACGATGTCGATGCCGAGCATGTAGTCCTCGGGGAACATCAAGCCGCAGTCCACGACTATGATGGAGTCGCCGTACTCCAGGACCATCATATTCAGCCCTATCTCGCCGAGCCCGCCGAGCGGGATTATCTTGAGCGTCTGGCCCGCCGTCTGGCCCGCACCCCCGCCCTGACCTTGCGCCTCTACTTCTATCTCTTCCATCAGCTCCCCTGTGCCTGCAAAAGGCTCTCAATTGCCCTGCGCGCCGTTGCGCGCATGCCCTGCCCCCCGCCCTGTTCCGGGGCGATGGGGCGTCCGAACGATATCCTCACCGTGGAGGGGTTTATCGAATACCTGCCCCTCTTCATTATATCCTTTGTCCCCTGTATGGCAACGGGCACCACCGGCACCCCGCTCCTGCCGGCGAGCAGGAAGGCCCCGCGCTTGAAGGGCAGCAGCCTGCCCGTATCGCTGCGGGTGCCCTCAGGGAAGACGAGCACGGAGGTGCCGCCCCGTATCTTCTGAGCCGCGTCCTCTATGTTCCTCATCGCCTCGGCCGCGTTCTCCCTGTCTATGCCGATGTAGCCCGCAAGCGACATGGTCCAGCCTATGACCGGTATCTTGAAGAGGCTCTTTTGGCCACCCAGCGGAACTGCACTGGGATATACCCCTGGAGCGCCGGGATGTCGAAGGCCCCCTGATGGTTCGACATGAATATCACCGGACCGGCGCGCGGTATGTTCGAAACGCCGTCGACGTTGACGCGCACCCCGGACAGGGCGAGTATTATCCTGCACCACAGGGCCCCTATGGAGTGCACGAGCGAGCCGGAACGGTCTATCACGAAAGAGAAGAGGACTGCGAGGAACAGGGCCATCGTCAACGGCAGCCCCGCCGCCCATACGATCAATGTCCTGAAAAACATGGTGAAATTTTACCTTCTTTATATGCCAAAAGTCAATTTCCCGAGCGGTAAAACCCCGTCAATATACCACGACAACGCCCCGGAGAGGACAAAAAAAACAATCTCTTGCAAGAGCCTCTCCGGGCAAGTATAATAGAGTCCCTTTTATCACGAAATCAACCCCCGCACCGTTTATATAGTGGCGACGCCCGCAGGGCGCGCCGTTACGGCATAACAGGAAAAGGAGCTTCTATCATGGGAATAAACAAGGTAATACTCGTCGGCAACCTCGGGGCCGACCCGGAGATACGCTACACCCCGAGCGGCACGGCGGTGACCAACTTCAGGATAGCCACGAGCGAGACCCGCACCAACAAGGAGGGGCAGAGGGAGACGAAGACCGAGTGGCACAGGATAGTGACCTTCGGCAAGCTCGCGGAGATCTGCGGCGAGTACCTCGCCAAGGGCAAGCAGGTCTACATAGAGGGCAAGATACAGACCCGCCAGTGGGAGGACCGCGACGGCAACAAGAAGTACACCACCGAGATAATAGCCAACCAGATGCAGATGCTCGGCAGCGCCAAGGACGCGGCGGCGGCAACGGGCGGCGGCAACGGCGAAGGCAAGGGCGGCGGCGACGGCGAAGGCAAGGGCGGCGGCGACGAGATACCGCCCTCTGACATAGACGACGTGCCGTTCTAAGGAAACTTTCTGTTTTCGGGGGCTTGCTGCCACACAGGGCATGATTGTGCGGAGGTTTAACGCTCAAGGCCCGGTGAACGCCGCCATCAAGGGATGTCATTCTGAGGAGCCGGAGGCGACGAAGAATGACTACACCGGTCTAAAGCCCGGAGTTTCCGCGCTTCCCCTCCCTCGAT
>JBHHYT010000050.1:0-16709 GCA_046757705.1 Thermodesulfobacteriota bacterium | reverse complement strand
CCCCCGGCCACTGTGCCTGTCACCACGGTGCCGAAGCCCTTTATGGAGAACGAACGGTCGACCGGGAGCCTGAAAAAACCGCCGCTTCCCCTGCCCCTGCCAGCGTCCGCCCCCCGCAGGGCCTCCCTTACAAGGCCCTTTATCCTCTCTACGCCCTCGCCCGTGACGGCTGAAAAGGTCGCGAAGGGGCTGCCCTCGAGCGCCGTGCCTTCGATAAGCGAACAGACCTCTTCCCTGACCTCCTCGACCCTGTCTTCGCCTGCGAGGTCGGTCTTCGTTATGACGAAGACCGCCTTGCTTATGCCGAGCAGACACACGATGTCGAGGTGCTCCCTCGTCTGGGGCATCACCCCGTCGTCCGCCGCGACCACGAAGAGCACCATCTCCATGCCCGTCGTACCGGCGAGCATGTTCCTGATGAACCTCTCATGGCCGGGCACGTCCACCAGAGCGGCCCGCAGGACGCTGCCGCCCCCCTCATCGAAGTCCATGTGCGCGAACCCGATGTCAATGGAGACCCCGCGCCTCTTCTCCTCGGCAAGCCGGTCCGTGTCCATGCCGGTCAACGCCCTTACAAGAGAGGTCTTGCCGTGGTCTATGTGCCCGGCAGTGCCTATTATGCAGGATGTGCTGTCTATGGAGACCATACGCAAAAAAGCCCGGCAAGAGGGTTAAAAGGTAATCTTCATGACAGACCGCCGAGAGTCCTGCGGACGGCAATTGGGCAAAACTTATTGCCTGACTGTGCGCCATTCTACGGCAGAGCGTTATTGTCTCTGCCGACCGCATGGTCCTTCCAAATCTCACAGCGGCCTGATATTAAAAATAGCCTTTAACCCCCTCTTTGTCCAGCAAATTTCCCTCTTCACGGGTTAACAACCCGGTAATTTCAGGATATACTGTAACCGGGCCCGGGGGTACGGTACGGGGCGCGCGGCGCGGATTTACAACCACAGGGTTGTGTGCTATGATTTCGCAAGCATGTCAATAGGTTAGGGAAGGTCTGATCTGTTCGGACCTTCCGCGGCCTGAGGTCTGTAAATGAAAAGAAACGGAAAGCCCAATGTAGCCTTTTTCTCCTTTACCTGTTGCGAGGGATGCCAGCTTACGGTCTTGAGCTGTGAAAGAGAGCTGCCCGACATACTGAGCCTCATCAACATCGTGAACTTCCGCGAGGCCATGAGCGCAAGGAGTGACGACTACGACATAGCCTTTGTCGAGGGCTCGATAAGCAGGCGGCATGAGATAGCGAAGCTCCGGAAGATACGCAAGAGGGCGAAGGTGGTGGTGGCCCTCGGCGCGTGCTCCGCCACCGGCGGGCTGAACTGCCTGAAGAACCGCTTCCCCATGGAAGAGGTCAAGGAGCTGGTGTACGGGAAGGAGGCGGCCGGGCATGAGGCGTTCGACACCATGCCGGTCAAGGCCATCGACGCGTTCATAAAGGTAGACCATTACATACACGGCTGCCCCATCACCAGGCAGGAGTTCCTCGGCGTTTTTACCGACCTGCTGCTCGGCAAGAGACCGCCTGTGAACAACAATCCGGTGTGCGTCGACTGCAAGCTCGCCGGGAACATCTGCGTCTTCGAGAAGGGCAGGTCCTGCCTCGGCCCTGTTACGAGGGGCGGCTGCGAGGCGGTCTGCGTAACATACGGGGGCGTGTGCTGGGGGTGCCGGGGGCTCGTGGACAACCCCAACACGCGGGCGCACGAGGATACGCTGAAGAGCTACGGGCTGACGGCGCAGGCGGTCATCCGCAAGTTCGACCTCTACGGCGGGTGCGGGACCGGCGGCGAGGGCGCCACCGGCCCGTGCGGACCGGAAAAGGGCGCGGGGAAGCTCAAGAGATGAAAAAGGACCTTCACATAAGGATAGAGGAGCTGACCCGTGTCGAGGGGCACGGCAACATCGTAATCGACGTAAAGAACGGTCGCATAAAGGAGCTCCGGCTCGAGATAATCGAATCCCCGAGGTTCTTCGAGGCGATGGTCCGCGGCAGGCGCTTCGACGAGGCGCAACACATCATGAGCCGCATCTGCGGCATATGCGCCGTGAGCCACACCTCGGCCGCGCTCAAGGCCATCGAGGCGGCCATGGGCATGGAGATATCCCCGCAGTCCACCCTCTTAAGGAGGCTCGCCTTCTGCGGTGAGACGCTGCAAAGCCACATCCTCCATATCTTCTTCCTCGTGCTGCCCGACCTCGCGGGCGCCGGCTCCATCGTCTCCCTTCTCTCCACGCACCCGGAGCTTGCCCGGACCGGGCTCGAGCTTAAACGGCTCGCCAACGAGATATGCGAGGTCGTGGGGGGCCGCCACATCCACCCGATATCCCTTTGGCCCGGGGGCATGGCCCACGTGCCGAAACCGGACGACCTCAAAAGGCTTGCCGACGGCCTCGCGGGGATATTCGACGGGCTCGACAGGACCGTGGAGTTCATCTCGTCCGCGCCGGTGCCGGAGTTCTCCCTGGAGCGCGAGTTCATCTCACTGGACGGGGGGGACGGGTACCCGGCGTACGACGGGGAGCCTGTATCGAGCCTCGGCTACGCCTTCACGCCCGGGGAGTACACGGAGAGGATAAAGGAGTACCTCGTGCCGTACTCCTCCGCCAAGCACGCCGAGACCCGGGAGGGCACCTTCATGGTCGGCGCTCTGGCGCGTTTCAACAACAACCACAAGAGGCTCGGCAGGCGCGCCCGCGCGGCCGCAAGGAAGGGCGGCCTTAAGCCGGGGGCCGCCAACCCGTTCCTGAACAACATGGCGCAGGTCGTCGAGTGCTACCAGATGGCCGACGAGGCGCTTTCGTACATAGAGAGGCTCCTGGAGGCGGGGGTCAGGCCAGAGGAGCTTAAAAAGCCGGTTAGGGGCGGGCGCGGCATAGGCATCGTCGAGGCACCGAGGGGCACGCTCTACCACGAGTACACCATCGGCGATGACGGCATCGTGGAGCAGGCCGAGTGCGTGATACCGACCGCGCAGAACCTGCGCTCCATAGAGGCGGACCTGCGGGCCTTCGTTCCTTCGATACTCGACAGGCCCAGGGCCGAGATAGCCGCCTCGGTAGAGACCCTCGTGCGCGCCTACGACCCCTGCATCTCGTGCTCCACCCACATCATGGACGTCTCCTTCGATTAAAAGGCGCCCGGGGCGCAGGGGCGGACAAAGGTCACATACCCCCGGACGCCTGAACTGGTACCATTGCGGCTCGCACGGCACCGTACAACTAAAATACGCTTGTAAAAACCTTATGTAATGTTGTATATATAGAGGCAATTGTGAATCTACCGGTAAATCGCCGCCCCGTTCAAACGAAGGAGGAACCGGCCCGCTCAATGCGTATAAACGTCGCCTCCAAAAAAATCCTCGAAAAAATACTTGAACGCAAGAAGAAGGACGAGTTCGGCCCGGACAACGTGGACCTGAAGAAGATGCTCAAGGAGATACTCACCTGGGCAAACCGGTTCGTCCCGTCCGAATCGGGCTCCATCCTCCTTGACGACCCGATACTCAACCAGTTCAGGGAGAAGTCCGGGAAGCTCTACTTCGTGGCCTGCTTCGGCAAGGGCTCGCACTCCATCGTGGACACGACGATGCCCGCGGACGCGGGCATCGTCGGGCAGGCCTACAGCACCGGCAAACCGTACATAAGCAAGAAGGTCGCCGAGGACAACAACTTCTACTCCGCCATAGACGTAAAGACGAAGTTCCGCACCCGCTCCATCATCTGCGCCCCCGTCAGGATAAACGGCGTCACCATCGGCGTAATAGAGCTCATAAACAGGGTCAACTGCATAGACTACGACAGCAACGACCTTACGCTCCTGAAGATATTCGCCGAATACACCTCCACCCTCATACAGAACTCTCTGGACGCCAAGCGCTTCAGCGAGCTCTCCATAAAGGACAACCTTACGGGCCTTTACAACGACCGGTTCTTCTACGACCGCATCACCAAGGACATAACCCGCGCGGTGCGCAAGGGCGGGGACCTCGGCCTCCTGTTCCTCGACCTCGACAGGTTCAAGGAGGTGAACGACACCCACGGCCACCTCGCCGGCTCCACCGTCCTGTCCGAGATGGGCGGCATAATACTCTCTACCATCGAGAAGATACCGAACGCCACCTCGGCAAGGTACGGGGGCGACGAGTTCATAGTGATACTGCCGGACTACAGCCTCGACGACTCGGCCCTGTACGCCGAGAACCTGCGCAAGACCATAGAACAATTCGTCTTCATAAAGCGCAAGTACCCCGGCGGGAAGAGGGCGCTGAACCTGAAGGGACAGATAACGAGCAGCACAGGGGTAACATCGCTTCTGGCATCCGGCGCCAAGGGCACCGTAAGGAGCATCCGGGAGGAGCTTATAAAGCTCGCGGACAGCGCCATGTACAGGTCCAAGGAGGAGGGAAGGAACCGGATAACGCTTGCGCCGTAACGAACCTCTCCTGCCCCGCCCGTCCCTCTTGAAAAACCCCCCTTAAAACTCCTAAACATTCGTTTTGACACGGTTTTATGAGCATTCAAACCCGCCCCGACCGCTTGACAACAACCATCTATGGAGTATAATTTATATAGAGGTCAAGGTTCCATGAGATAAGGTGGTTTGAGGATTTTCAGGAGGTGATTTATATGTTCGAGCTGAAGAAATGGGATCCTTTTAAAGAGATGTCAATAATTCAGAGGGACATGGACGACTTCTTGAGGAGGACGTTCGGGACACTGACCCCGATGAGCCTGTTCAGGAGAACGGGTGAGCGGGGCGAGCTGTATCCGGCGATGGACTGCTACATGAAGGACAACAAGTTCATAGTCCACGCCGACCTGCCGGGCATCGATCCGAAGGACGTCGACATCACGATCACCGGCAACGTTCTGACCGTCAAGGGTGAGAGGAAGTCGGACGTGGAGGAGAAGAAAGAGGGATATCTGGTCCATGAGACCTCATACGGCCTGTTCGAAAGGTCGGTGACGCTCCCGGAGGGCGTCAACACATCGAAGGTGCATGCGACGTACAAAAACGGCGTCCTTGAGCTGACGATGCCCGCAAAGGCGGAGGCCCTTCCGAAGAAGGTCACTGTCGAGATAGAGGCCGGAGAGGAGAAGAAAGCCGCTTAACAGCCTGAAAGACCGGAAGCAGAATAAAATACCCGCCACCATATCTCATGTCTTAACGAGAAGACCCCGGTGCCGCTGATAGAGCGGCGCCGGGGTTTTCTCGTTCCTATATCCCGCTTCTTGAGAAGGTCCAACGCCGGGCGAGCATCTCCTTGAGTAAGACCCGGTGGCATCGTTCGTCCCTGCAGGTGCACAGGAGCGTTACCTTGCCTCTGGCCTCCTTTACCAGCGACTTAAGCTCGGAGAGGCTTTCCATCTTCTCCATGGATGAGAACTCGGCGCGGTATCTCCTGACGAACTCGTCCCACTCGAGCCCGCCCGCCTTCCAAGCCTTTATAAGCTCCGGGGCCGGTCCGAGGTCCCTGAACCAGTAGTCCTGGCGTTCTTTTTTAACGCCCCTGGGCCAGTAGCGGGTCACAAGCACCCGCACTCCCTCGTCCTTTGACGCCGGGTCGTATATGCTCCTGGTCTTTACCACCGCGCCCCTTTCCCCGGGAACCGGGGTCTTCGTGAACATCATATGTACAGGGTCTGGTCGGCGTCCTTGACGAGGTCCAGAAAGGCCACAAGCCCCATGCTCGCGTCCACGACGTCCTCGAGCTCGTTGCGCGCTATGTTCAGCACGGCCATCGAGGCGGTGCAGGCGTATATCTTTACCCTGCCGAACCTCCTGGCCGTGTCAATCATCTCGCTTATGCTGTCGAGCGTGCCCCTCTTGAGGTTCCTCTCAAGGTCGTCCTTGAACGGCGCGGCCTCCCCCTCGATGACGACGTCGTCGGTCCTGCCCTTAACCAGGCGCTTTAACGCCCCGTAGCTGAAGAACAGATACGCCTCGCCGCCTGTAGCGAGCACCACGTTGGTGATGGACATGGCCTGGTAGACCCTGTCGTAGGAGCCCGAATGGAGGAATATGCAGAGCCTCTCTATCCTCTTCCTGTCACCCGCCATCTACTTCTTCCTTATCGTCGCCGCCCATTCGAGCAGCGGCACGCCGGCCTCGCGCGCCTCGGCGAACCTCGATGCGAGGTCATCCATCTCCTTTTCGCTGAACCTCTCGGAGAGGATGGCGAGCCCGTCGCAGTTGCTGACATGGATGAGCAGTTGCATGGCGGCCTGTGAGGCCTCCTCGCTCTCGGCGTCGGTAAGAGAGTCCTTGGCGAGCAGGGAGGCGCAGACCCTGGCCGTCTCGACAACGTTGTCGTGCTCCTTTATGAGCTGGTCGACGTACTCGCCGAGGAAGGTACGGAGCGCGGGGTAGAGGTACTCCTCCTCATACCTGAAGTGCGGGCCCGTAAGTTCGTTGAGCGTGCCGAGTATCTCTCTGGCCTTTGCCACGTCCTTGTCCCTCAATGCAGCGGTTATATCGAGTATGCCGTCGCGCACCTTTCTGTGGTCGTCCCTGAACTCGGCGATGGGGTCCAACTTTGCCATGTCTTTTCCTCCCTTTTGTTTTGGAGATGATTGGATGGCGCGTAGGCGCCCGGCGGGAACGCACCGTCCCCACGGTCCTGACTCATATCTTTCAACAAGCCACGAAAAAGGCGGCCTGTCAAGCGGTCCGTGGATGTTTTTTTCAGCGTCCTGTCATTGGAAGATTCTGACACGCGAGGGGGTTGAAAGTCAACTGCCCATGGGATGAAAAAAAGGCGGTGCCGAAGGAGGCGGGCGCGACGGGCCACCGGGGCAAAGGCCGGGGAAGGCGGCTCAGGCCACAGGGCCCTTCTCTTCGAGTATCTCGCTGAAGTACTCTATGGTGCGCACCAGACCGTCCCTGAGGGCGATGGTGGGCTTCCATTTGAGGGTCTTTTCCGCAAGGGAGATGTCCGGCTGCCTCTGGACCGGGTCGTCTGGAGGGAGCGGGCGGTTGGCAATCCCGGAGCTCGACCCGGTGAGCTCCCTGACGAGCGTGGCGAGCTCGAGGACGGTGAACTCGGAGGGGTTGCCGAGGTTGACGGGCCCGATCTCGTCCGGGTTTTCCATCATCCTTATCATGCCCTCCACGAGGTCGTCGACGTAGCAGAAGGAGCGGGTCTGGCTGCCGTCGCCGTAGATGGTGATCTCCTCACCGCGCAGTGCCTGGACGATGAAGTTGCTCACCACCCTGCCGTCGTTCTCGAGCATCCTGGGGCCGTAGGTATTGAATATGCGTATGACCCTTATATCGACGCCGTTCTGCCTGTTGTAGGCGAACATGAGCGTCTCGGCGCACCTCTTGCCCTCGTCGTAGCAGGCCCTCAGGCCTATGGGGTTGGTATTGCCCCAGTACCCCTCGGGCTGCGGGTGGACCTTCGGGTCGCCGTAGACCTCCGAGGTGGACGCCTGAAGGATGCGCGCGCCCACCCTCTTGGCCAGACCGAGCATGTTGAGCGTACCCATTATGTTGGTCTTTATGGTCTTTACCGGGTTGTACTGGTAGTGGACCGGGGAGGCCGGGCACGCGAGGTTGTATATCTGGTCGACCTCGAGGAGTATGGGCTCTATGACGTCGTGCCTTACCAGCTCGAAGAGAGGGTTGTCCATCAGGTGGGCGATGTTCTCCTTGCGGCCGGTGAAGAAGTTGTCGACGCAGATGACCTCGTGCCCTTCTTTCAAGAGCCTTTCGGAGAGGTGCGAGCCTATGAAGCCCGCCCCGCCTGTTATGAGAATCCTATTCAATCGACGCCTCCTCTGTGGCCGTGTTGCCGTGAAACCCGGAAGGTCAAAGTGCCCGCGAAGACGGCCCCCCCTTGCCCCAGTTGCCCACCTGCCCACCTGCCTACCTGCCTACCTGCCTACTTACGCACTTACCCCTGCCCCCGTTGCCCGTTGCCCCCGTTGCCCCCGTTGGGCCCGTTGGCCCCTTCTCGTTAACGCCTCTTCCCGCCGTGCGAGTAGAAGCCGGCGATGGACTCGACGACATACCTCTGCTGCGCGGCCTTGAGCTCCGGGTATATCGGAAGGGCGAGCACCTCTTTCGCAGCCTTCTCGGAGACCGGGAGGCTGCCCTTCTTGTAGCCGAGGTGCTTGAAACACTTCTGCTGGTGAAGACAATGCGGGTAGTATATCTCGCTCCCTATGCCGAGGCCCGCAAGATGCGCCCTCAGCGTGTCCCTCTTCCTGGCGCCTATGACGTACTGGTTATAGACCATACGGTTCCAGCCCTCGACATGGGGCACGGTCACCTCCCCTATGGACGCCTTCGCAAAGAGCTCATCGTACCTGCGGCCGTTGCTTATCCTGGCCTCGGTCCACTGCTCCAGGTACTTGAGCTTTACCCTCAGGATGGCCGCCTGAATCTCGTCGAGCCTGCTGTTGGTGCCGACGAACTCGTGGTAGTACCTCTTGCGGCTGCCATGGCCCCTGAGCATCCTGAGCCTCTGTGCGGACCTCGCGCTGCCTGTCGTGACCATGCCGCCGTCGCCGAAGCAGCCGAGGTTCTTCGTGGGGTAGAAGGAGAAGCAGCCGAAGTCCCCCAGAGAGCCGGCCATGCGCCCCCTGTACGCGGCCCCGATGGACTGCGCGGCGTCCTCTATGACCTTCAACCCGTATCTGCGGGCAATCCTGTTTATCGGGTCCATATCGGCGCACTGGCCGTACAGGTGGATGGGCATCACCGCCTTGACGCCCTTGCTCGACCTCTTCAGCTCGGCCTCGAGGCGTGCGGGGTCGATGTTGAAGGTACGGGGGTCTATGTCCACGAAGACGGGCTCTGCGCCCGCCATGGCTATGGAGCCGGCGGAGGCGAAGAAGGTGAACGAGGTGGTTATGACCCTGTCCCCGGCCTCCACCCCGGCCGCCTTGAGCGCGAGGATGAGCGCGTCGGTGCCCGAGGCCACGCCGACGGCGTACCTGGCGCCGCAGTACTGCGCTATCTCCTGCTCGATGGCTGCGACGTTCTTACCGAGGACATAATGCTGTGAATCGCATACCGCCTTTACTTCCTTCATCACCTCGTTCTTTATCTTCCCGTACTGGGAAGCGAGGTCCAAGAGCTGCACCTTCAAGTATTTATTCTCCCTGATATCATCGGATTATCGCGACGGGGTATTATCTCCCGCCTGTTTTTGCAGCGGGCTCGCTGCGGGCGAGCCCCTTCCTTATCTTGTCTATTATGCCGTTGACGAACGGGCCGGAGTCCTCGGAGCCGTACCTCTTGGCAAGCTCCACGGCCTCGTCTATTATCACCCTGTACGGCACGTCCGTGCGGTACTTCAGCTCGTAGACCGCCACGCGCAGGACGTTCCTGTCCACGAGCGCCATACGCTCGACCTTCCAGTTCTCTGAGAACTCGTCTATGATGGGGTCTATCTGCGCGCCGTTGGCCACGACACCGTTTACAATCTCCTCGCAGTACCTGCGAGCCTCGGTGCCAGGGGCGAGCCTGTCCATGTCGGCCTCGAACTCGGCCTGGCCGCCATCGGCGATGTCCATCTTGTAGAGCACCTGAAGGGCCGTCTCCCTCGCCTTTGTCCTGATATTCATTTTACCGGCGCCTCTTTCAGGGCCTACTTTTGCTTGTTGAGGGTTTTAAGGAGGCTTGCCATCTCGATGGCGGTAAGCGCTGCGTCCCGCCCCTTGTTGCCCGACTTCGTGCCCGCCCTCTCGATGGCCTGTTCGAGGTTGTCGGCGGTTATTACGCCGAAGGATATTGGGCGCTCGTACTCGAGCGAAACCTTAGCGATCCCCTTTGCAGCCTCACCTGCGACGTAGTCGAAGTGGGGCGTAGAGCCGCGTATGACGCAGCCGAGGCAGATGATGGCGTCGTACCTGCCGCCCCTTGCCAGCGTCTTGGCCGCGACCGGCATCTCGAAAGAGCCGGGCACCTTTACGATGGCTATGTCGGCCTCGGAAGCGCCGCTCCTCAGAAGGGTGTCCATGGCCCCTTCGAGGAGCCTCTCGCTGATAAAGTCGTTGAACCTGCTTACCACGAGGGCGGCCTTGAGTCCTTTGGCGGAAAGGTTGCCTTCGATTATCCTGGGCATATCGCCTCCTTGAGATAGTTTTTTTCGATCAACGGAGAGTCTCCGCGTAGCGTCCCGCTTCTATTTCTTACCGCCGTCCGGCGCGGCTTCCTCGAGCCCGACCGCTATGTCGTCGAGGTTTTTTATGAGATGCCCCATCTTGTCCTTCTTCACCCGCAGGTACTTTATGTTCCTGCTGTGCGGGGTCGATTCGATGGGCACCCTGTCGGTTATCTCGAGGCCGTAGCCTTCGAGCCCCTTTATCTTCTTGGGGTTGTTGGTGATGATGCGCATCTTGCGCACGCCGAGGTCGAGGAGTATCTGCGCCCCCATGCCGTACTCGCGCAGGTCCGCCTTGAAACCGAGCTTCTCGTTCGCCTCCACGGTGTCGAGGCCGGTGTCCTGGAGGGTGTACGCCTTGAGTTTGTTGACGAGCCCGATGCCGCGCCCCTCCTGGTGCATGTAAAGGAGTATGCCCTTGCCCTCCTTCTCTATCATCTTCATGGCGCCCTTCAATTGCTCGCCGCAGTCGCAGCGCTCGGAGCCGAAGACGTCCCCGGTGAGACACTCGGAGTGGACGCGCACGAGGGTCGACTCCTCCGGGTCTATCTCCCCCTTTACCAGCGCGAGGTGCTCGTGTATGTCGATGTCGTTGGTGTATGCGATGGCCCTGAACTCCCCGGCGTGGCGCGTGGGGATGACCGCCTCGGAGGCCCTGTGCACGAGCAGGTCCCTTTTAAGCCTGTACTCGATGATGTCCGCTATGGTGACTATCATCAGGCCGTGCTCCTTTGCGATGGCCTCGAGGTCGGGCAGGCGGGCCATGGAACCGTCCTCGTTCATTATCTCGCAGATGACGCCCGCGGACTTGAGCCCCGCAAGGCGCGCCAGGTCCACCGAGCCCTCGGTCTGCCCAGTCCTGACGAGCACGCCGCCGTCGCGCGCGCGAAGCGGGAATATGTGCCCCGGACGGGCGAGGTCCTCGGGCCGGGCCTCGTCGGCGATGGCGTCGAGTATGGTCTTCGCCCGGTCGGAGGCGGATATGCCGGTCGTTATCCCCTTCTTCGCGTCGATGGAGACGGTAAACGCCGTCCTGAAAAGGGAGGTGTTGTCGTCCACCATGGGTCTCAAGTCGAGCTCGTCCGCACGCCCCTCCGTGAGCGTGAGGCAGATAAGGCCGCGCCCGTGCCTGGCCATGAAGTTTATGGACTCCGGGGTCGCAAGCTGTGCGGCCATGCAGAAGTCGCCCTCGTTCTCCCTGTCCTCGTCATCGACGAGTATCACTATGCGCCCTTCGCGTATCTGGCGGAGCGCCTCTTCTATCCTCTTTATTGACATCGTGTCCCCTTATGCGAAACCATCGAATACGTTACCATACAGGGACACTGCCGTGTCCCCTGAAAACCTGCTCCCCCGCCGCCCGGCTGCACGCCCGGCACTGAGACCGAAAACCCGCCCCCGCCGCCCCCGCCGCCCCACTGCCACAACCCCGCAAATCAACCGGCCCACCTGCCCACCGGCCCCTACCTCCTGAAAAAACCGTGCTCGGACAAAAAATCCTCGGTTATGCCCTTGCTCCCCGAGGCGAAGTACTTCTCGACGTATTTGCCGATAACGTCCGTCTCTATGTTCACCCTCGCGCCCTCTCTCTTATCGGGCAGCGTGGTCCTTTTCATGGTATGCGGTATGACCGCGACCCGGAAGCCTCCGGGCAAAAGCTCCGCCACGGTCAGGCTTATGCCGTCCACGGCAACAGAGCCCTTCTTTACTATCTGGCCCATGAGCTCCGCGGGGCAGGAGACCTCGAGGTCCATGGCCTCGCCCCTGCGCGCCTTCCTTACGATGGTGCCGACGCCGTCGACGTGGCCCGTGACCATGTGCCCCCCGAGGGGACGGGAGAGCGTAAGAGCCGGCTCTATGTTGACCCGCGCGCCGCTCTCGAGCGAGCCGAGGGTGGTCACGCGAAGCGTCTCATCGCTCAGGTCCGCCATAAACGAGCCCTTCGAGACCCTGGTGACCGTCAGGCAGGAGCCGTCCACGGCAATGCTGTCGCCTGTCCTTATGCCGGAGAGGTCGAGGGTGGTTTCAATCCCTATTCTACCAGACGGCCCCTTTTTTTCAATAGATTTCACCGAGCCTACGTCCTCTATAATGCCTGTGAACATCGGTTTTATCCTTGTTTGACCGTGTTTTGCCGCGCAGCGGTGCAGGCGGCCTCAGCCCCGCCCCCCTGCCGTGTAATCGAAGCCGCCCTCGATGAGCACGTCCGGCCCCACCTTCCTTACCTTGAGCCCCGAGAGCCTCGGCGCCGTTGAAAGTCGCTTTACGCCGATGGAGGCCACAGACGGCAGCGCGTCCGCGCCGAGGAGCGCAGGGGCGATAAAGAGGGAGAAGGCGTCCGCGAGCCTCTCTTTAATAAACGAGGCGGCGAGTATGCCGCCCCCCTCCACGAGCACGCTCGTTATCTCCCTCCTGCCAAGCTCCTTCAGGACGCTTTTAAGGCTGACCCCCGCCTGATGCCTGCCCCTGCCAACGACGACGACCTCGACACCGGCCCTGCGTGCGCTCTCGACCTTCTCCCTTGGCGCGGCGCGCGTGGTGAAGAGCAGCGGGGCGGGCGCGCCGGCAACGACCCTCAGCGCCTTTGCGGAGAGCGGGACCGAGAACGAGCTGTCGAGGACGGCGCGCAGCGGGTCTCTACCCCTCACGTGGCGCACCGTAAGCTCCGGGTCGTCCTTCAAGACCGTGTTGCTGCCGGTCAGCACCGCGTCGGTGCGCGAGCGCATCCGGTGGACGAGCCTTCTGGCCTGCCCCCCGGTAATCCACTTCGATTCACCCGTGGATGTGGCCGTCCTGCCGTCGAGCGTGGAAGCGAGCTTGATGGTGACGAACGGCGCGCCGGTGGTGATGTACTTTACATACGGGGCGTTTATGGCGCGGCACTCCCTCTCGAGCACGCCTGTGGTGACCTCCACCCCGGCGGCCCGAAGCATCCTTATGCCCTCGCCGCTCACCCTCGGGTTCGGGTCCTTCATGCCGATGACGGCCTTTTTTATGCCGGAGGCGATGACGGCGTCCACGCACGGAGGGGTGCGCCCGAAGTGTGAGCACGGTTCGAGGGTGACGTAGATGGTCGCGCGCCGCAGCGCCGCCGGGGCCTTGCCGAGAGCGAGGACCTCGGCGTGAGGCCCGCCCGCACGCCTGTGCCAGCCCTCCGCTATTATGCGCCCGGAGCTTACGATGACCGCGCCCACGGCGGGGTTGGGGCTCGTGCGGCCCGTGCCCCTGCGCGCAAGCACAAGGGCGCGGCGCATGAACGCCTCGTGTGGAAGGCTGTGCGCCGTCATCCCTTCTTCTTCACGTCGAGGAGGTCCTTGAGCTCCTTCATGAACTCGTTTATGTCCCTGAACTCCCTGTAGACGGAGGCGAAACGGACGTAAGCGACCTCGTCGAGCTTCTTCAATTCCTCCATGACCGACTCTCCGATAAGGGAGCTCGGTATCTCGCGCTCGCCCATCTCGAGGAACTTTATCTCGAACTTGTCGACCGCACGCTCAATGTCCTCTATGCTCACCGGCCTCTTCTCGCAGGCCTTCATCAGGCCGGAGAGTATCTTGCCCCTGTTGAAGGCCTCACGCACGCCGTCCTTCTTCACGACGAGCGGGAGCGTCTCCTCCACGCGCTCGTAGGTGGTGAACCTCTTGGCGCACTGGAGGCACTCGCGCCGCCGCCTCGTGGTGGCGCCGTCCTGAGAGAGGCGCGAGTCTATAACCTTGTCTTCGATGTAGCTGCAGAAGGGACATTTCATAATGGCAATATACAAGAGAAAAATCCAAAAAACAAGGATTTTAAGGGATTTCGGGCGCAGCGGAGGCGGCGATGGCGCCGCGGGCGCGCAAGATCCACACGGCGGCCCCGGAAAACACCGAAGGCCCCCGGTTCTTCTTACCGGGGGCCCTCTTAATCGTTCTCTCAGGGACGGACGTCCTTAATAGAAACGGTATATGGCTACTTCTTCTTGCCGAGCACCGCGTCCTTGCAGGCCTTGGCTATCCTGAACTTCACGACCTTCTTGGCGGGTATCTTTATCGCTTCGCCGGTCTGGGGGTTCCTGCCCTTGCGCGCCTTCCTCTTGACGAGCACGAGCTTGCCGATGCCGGGTATGGTAAATGAATTCTTCGCTTCCTTGTATGAGAGCTGCGCCAGGATGTTCAACATCTCACCGGCGAGCTTTTTCGTCACACCCGTCTTGGTAGCTATATGCTCTATCACCTTGGACTTCGTTAATGCTTTTGCCATCTGAACCTCCTGTACAGTGTTTTGGATTGAACCAACCCCTATGCTATACCGCAATAGCGCAGTGCAAACATGTTGTGAAAGTTACTTATTCATACAATTTCTTCTTTGCGTTTGCAAGCTAAAAATCGCCTTAACAGGCTTTTACGAAAAATTCATCTTACCGCGCACACCCGCGTGGACCGTGCGTTTGGACGACATGAACTTTTAGATTGACACGCTCGCCCCTTGATGTTAATAGTATAGATTATGGGTCGCTCGGCGGTGCCGGACAACACGCCGCGTTAAAGCGCGAGGCCCGCGAAAAAATATCCGGGGCAGTAGCTCAGTTGGGAGAGCGCAAGGCTGGCAGTCTTGAGGTCAGGGGTTCGATCCCCCTCTGCTCCACCAGAAAAACCAAAGGGGGTTATGCGAGGGCATAACCCTCTTTTTCTTTTGCCGCACTCCCCGCGATGCCCGCCCCTGCCGGACGCCCGGCCAGGTTATCACACCCCCTGCAACGTGGTACCCGGCGTTGCCCGTCTCCGGGCAAGCCGCCTCTACCCTGCCCACGGCCAGTCTGTGCCGGAGCCGTCGTCCTTGTTTGCATACGCCCCGTGCGGGCGGGCGCAAGAAATAAGCGGGACCTGCTAAAATATTTTGGACATTTAAAAGTCTTTTTGGTAAGATTTTGTTTTATATACACATTCCAGCATGCAGTGACATTCCGCCGGTCGCGGATCACCAGTGGCGAGCTACGGGTAATCCGCGATATATGGAGAATTGCCGTTACACTCCGCCCGGGTGCATCTTCATACAGAGAAGCAAGGGCAGCGTAAAAACCGCGCATACAACCGGCCCGCCGGTTGAGACAACCTTACAGGACAGATTGATGCGTAATCTTCTCATAGGCGTCTTCGCCGTACTCGTGACGCTTATTTGCTCCGGCCCGTCCGGCGCGGAGACCATACACGTGCCCGCCGCGTTCGCCTCCATTCAGGCGGCGATCGAGGCTGCTTCACCCAACGACACCATCATCGTCGAAGAGGGCGTCTACACCGAGAACCTCGTCATCGGCAGGCCCGTAACCATCCTCTCCGCCAAAGGCCCCGCGGCGACCGTTGTCAGCGCCGCCAGGAGCGGCGAGGCCACCATCAAGATATCCGGCACCTCGGACGTGAGCCTCAGCGGGTTTACAGCAAACGGCTCCGGCGTGGCCGGCATACTTCTTACGGACGTGCACGGGGCGGTGCTCACGAACAACCGCGCGGTAGAGAACCTCTACGGCATCGCGGTCTACGACTCGACCGGCGTGAGGATGTCCGAGAACATCGCCAACAGGAACACGAGCTACGGGGTGTACCTGTACAGGTCGAACGACAACATCATCGAGAACAACGACGCGAACGCCAACAAGGACAAGGGCTTTTTCATAAGCTACTCGGACAACAACCGCATCATGAACAACAACGCGAACCAGAACACATGGGACGGCATGACCTTCTGGTCGTCGCACGGCAACGTGATAAAAAACAACGTGACACTGAGGAACACCTTCGGCCTGGTCATGAGCGAGTCGAGCGGAAACAGCATAGACGACAACACCACTTTGCCCAACGTAGTCCTTATACTGCCTATATTCCTCATATACATGGGGATAATTACTTACATCGTGCAGAAGAACATATTGAAGCTGGTGTACAGGAGCTGAGATGGGACGTTTTTCTAAGATACTCGATATGTTCAGCGTCTTCAGCAACATATCGACTGTATTGGCGAGCTTCGGGCTGGTACTCGCCACTTCGAGCTTCATCAGCGGGCTCCAGCTCGTAAAGGCCGCGAACATAGCCGAGCGAAAGATCCACAGGTTCAACGGCTATACCACCTTCACGATATTTATCTGTCTCGCCGCGCTCTCCATCTACGGCAAGGGCGCCTCGTTCTGGAGCCTGCTGGGCTGGCTCTTTGGCCTCGGGCTCTTCCTCCTGAAGATCTACATCGTACGGAGAAGGAGGAGGCGCACCTTCAAGTACGTAAGCTGGATAGGGGCCTCCCTGATACTCCTCTGGATAACCCTCGTGTTCATAAACGTCCCGGGCTGAACCGTGCTTCAGTTCCCCCTCTGCCTCCCTTTTAGCAAAGGGGGAAGAATGCAGGGGAGGTCTGCACATTGCCGCCAGTAACAGAGGTTCAGACAAAAAAAAGGCCGGATGCGCAAAGCGCATCCGGCCTTCCATTATCAAATCGGTCAGAAAACCCCGAGCTTTAAAGCTCGGGGATGAATGGCCGCCCGGAGCGGAGCCAGATTTAGCTGGCGTAGCGACGGAGGAGGGGGTGAAAAAGAATCCTTCACCCTCCCCTCAATCCCCTCCCATC
>JBHHYT010000049.1:0-17262 GCA_046757705.1 Thermodesulfobacteriota bacterium | reverse complement strand
GAGGTCGCAGAGGGGACCGGTTTGCCCTCCGGAAGAACCGCCCCCGGCCGCACCGGTGCCGGGCTCGATGTCGAGGTGGCCCCCTGTAGATGCGCCGCCGTCCTGCGCCCGACAGGCGAACCGCCTGAGATCGCCGAGATCGATGTTCGTCGAAGTGGTGAAGGAGTTGGGACCGGGAATATAGAAGGAACGCCCGCAGGACGGTTTCCCCTCGGGGTACGACCAGATGACGAACTTGTACCGCCGCTTCTTCTTGCAGCCGAAGAACGCCTTGTACACCCGCACCAGGCGCTCTCCCGGCTCCAGCGCGAGCAGCGTCGGCCAGGCAATGTTCGCAAACATCTTTTTCCACGTGCCACCCTTGATCTTCACCTTCGCCTCCAAGGGATCGATGAATGCCCTCTCGTGCCCTGTGTTAGTGGCCGTAATGTTGATATTGCACCCCGCGTCGGCCCGGCCCGGGCTCAGCGCGGTCATGGCCGCAACGAGGGCCGTTATCGCCATAAGCTTCCACTTCATGGGTCTTCCCCCTCCTCTCTTCGGTTTGCACGGACCTTGCGCCTGAAGAGACGCCGGGTCCCATCCGCCACGCCCCTTTTGACACAGGCGGCCCATGTTGCCGGCACCGAGCACCTTGTCGAAAAAGCCGCCCTTCGTCGCCGAACCGTCCTCCATCTTCGCCTCGAACTGGATCCCTTCTTCCACGTAGGTCTTGGCGCCGGCCTCGGCAATCACCGTCTCGTCCGGATCAAGCTCGACCTCGACCATCTGCAGTTCATGCCCAAAACAGCTTGTAATCAACAACATCCGCCATCGATATACCTCCCTTCTGCAGAAAAAACTACTGAGCTACAAGCGACACTCGTCGATTCACCAAATTCAGTTGCCCCATCTGGGCGCGCTACCACGACTTGGCATCTCCTGTTTGCCGGGCCGCGGAGGAAGAAAAACCCAAACCTCTCCCCTTGCACTCATCCCACGGGCTCGACCGTAAACGTATCGGAAAGGTACCACCTGACAGCTTTTGAAAGGAACGCCGAACAGGTCCGGGGTCGTACGCATAACTTCGCAGCGCAGACTGCGCTCTTGCCACATTTTGTACACATCGTCTGGCTGCGGAGGAGGCGGAGGAGGTTGCAATTTGTCGTCAGGCACCCGGCTCTTATACGCTCCGCCAGGATCTATTGTGTAGATTTTGCCGCGGTATCCTGGTAGACGAATGGCGACAATCGTTCCATCGGCGTACTGGTACATCTTGTACGACACGCCTTCCAGCGGGTTGAGCCAGGTCCAGAAGACGACGAATAGATGGTTCTCAGATCTGACAGCAAGGGCATTCCCTGACGAGAAGACCGTTAAGAGAAAGATGACAAACAGCGGAACCACAACCCGTTTACTTTTCGACATGGCGTCTCCTCCTATTGTTTAACCAGTTCGACCCGACGATTCTTCGCCCTGCCGCCATCGCTCGAGTTGGCCAGCACCGGCGCGAGCGGCCCCACGCCGGCCGGTTTGAGGCGCTTGCGGTCGATCCCGTAATCCTGCACCAGCACCTTCACCACGGACGCCGCGCGCCGGCGCGACAGGTCGAGATTGTAGTCGAGGCTGCCGACACTGTCGGTGTGCCCGACGACGTAAAGCTTGAGCTCCGCGCGCTGCTTGAGCAGCTTCGCGATCTCACCCAGGGCCTGCTTCGACTCGGGTTTGACCTCGGCCTTGTCGGTGTCAAAAAGGATGCCGTAGATCGAGGCATGGCCGGTGCGGTCGATCTCGGCCGAGAGGGCGTTGGCATCGACCTTGACCAACCGGTCTCCATGGGTCTGGCCTCGACGACCAAGATGGTGTTCACCCCGTTGTTCTGATCGACCCCGACAGTCACGTAGACATCGCCATCACCGCGGGCGAGTTTGCCCGTGATAAAGCCGGTCTTGGCGTATCCGCCGCCGATCTTGTACCTCAGATAAGGGACCTTGTACATGGCGTTGCCACAATCCCCCTCCAGGCACGAAAAGAGCACCTCGAAACCGCCCTTGACGAGCCCCTCCTTGTAATTGGCCATCACCTCGAAGACCGTGCGTTCGCGCGGCGTGCGGTAGTCGACCCCCGTCACCTTGCCTGCGACCTCGACCTTAGTCGGCCAGAACAATATCCCCGCTCCGGTAGCTTATCTTGCCAGTCGGAATCGCCAGCTCGGCGAACTCTCCGAACATGCTCCACTCGCCAATGAACCCCCTACGCGTTTCCGTCTGAACATTTAAGTCACCTCCTCACACTCACAGATCAAAAGCTCATTCTCCACAGGCAGACGAGACGAAACGGGCGCCCACCACATCGTCCCCCAAGCCGCCGTTCGTAAATACGGCGCCCTCGTAAAGTGGAATTCCGGCCTCATTGAGGATTTTCGCGTCCTTGGTCGGCAGGTCGCCCGCCGAGGCCGTATCCATGCCTGCGGGCGGTGTTACAAGCCCCACAAGGGCCGCGACAACACCGATAACGAGAAACCGATAGATTTTCATTCCCATCACTCCTTCTCCCTCCGCCTTGAGCGTGGAGCCGCCGCCGGGCAAGGCAACGACTCCTGAAGTGTCGTGCCGATTTCGAGTTATCCGCCGCCTACCGCTGCATTCGATCGTACGGATGACGGCCTCCGGTTGGTGTCTTCGGTGTCTTGGGCGGTGTCTTTTCCCGCGGCTTGCTCATACATTTATAGGCGAAAGCCACCCCGTCCCGGTACACGACAGCCACATTGCCAGAGATCCTTTGGTTCTTTCCATCTGCGTCCTTGTAGGTTATGCTTCCGTTAATGATATCTCCTTCGAACACCGTCTGTCCCATGTGCTTACCGGCGATCCAGTACACGGCGCGGCAGGTGCCGTAGCCGCCGTTCCAGGCGTTGTAGCCCGAGGTGATGGAGCCGGGCCCGGGCTGTACCACTGGGTTCTTCAATTTCGTTTGGGCCCGGGCCGAGGTCGGCGAAATCAGCATCATTGTCGCAAAGAGCGTAAAGACCATGATCAATGCCCGTTTTGTCGCTTTGTCTGGTTCCATCTTCTTTCCTCCTCCTTGTTTGTTTCCCTGCCGGGCGGTCCCGTCTGCGTGCGCCGCCCGTAACAACAAGCGGCCTGACACCCATCCGCCTATATCAACCCCTTAGCAGGGTCCCCTGCGGCCGCGGCCGCAAATGCGAGCGCGCATAGGATCACGAGCAATCCTCTCATCGTCCAGTCCATCTCTTCCTCCTTATGTTTCATGTTGCTTCCCGCCGTCCGCCGGATTTAAGCATGCCCCTCCCTGCCCATCCTGGCGCCCCCTTTTTCCGGTCCCTCATCGCCTCTCCCTATCGTCCCGCCGGAACTATGATGACTATCTCCGTTATCATGTCCTTATCAAACCCATCCTCGGTCGAGTCGGCCGGCGGGTCCGGCTCAGTACCCCATCCTCTGCTTCCTCAGCACATCCTCCTTGAGCGTATCGTCCTTTATGACTGGCCTGCGGTCCTTCTGCCAGATGGGCTGCCTGCCCTTGAGCGTGGGCCTGCCCACGGGGCTCGTCACGCGCCCTGCGCCGTCCTGTTTCATCCTCTCGAGGACGAACGGGCTGTTGGCGGCCACGGTCCCTGTCTGGCTGGTGAACCCGCCGAGCACGTCCATGGCCTCGCAGCCGGGCCGGACCCTGAGCGTGCGCAGGCTCGTGATGCGCGACACCTTGTAGCGCGAGACAGAGGCCGGCGTGTCGTAGAATAGCAGGGCCTCGCGGGCCGACTGGAAGAGGCGGCCCGATGCCGGGGGAGAAAAACGCCTGCCGTCCTTGTACCTCGTGACCTCGTAGTTGCGCCACTGCTGAGAGCCCTCGTTCTTCTTGCTCTCAAACTTCCAGACGAGCGGGAGCACGTAGTTGCTCTGCGTGTTGCGCTGCCTCCAGTTGCCCGAGAGGTCGCAGAGGGGACCGGTTTGCCCTCCGGAAGAACCGCCCCCGGCCGCACCGCCGCCCGAGCCCTGCGCGATTGCCACGGGCTCGACCGGCGCGGCACGGAAGGCCCCGGCGCACCTTATCTGCGCCCTTATGACCGGAGCCCTCTCGCCCTGGCCCTTACCGTAGGTTATCCAGTTGTTGCCGCCAATAGAGTGCAACAGCCACACGGAGAGCTCCTTGCGCATGGTGACGGTCCTGCCCGCATTGTCTTTGCAGGCCGCCCGGATCATCTCCGGGGTGAAGGGGCTTCCGTATATGGGCACGTCCGTGAAAGAACAGAGCGGCTTGTCCAGGGTAGCCGAGCCTATAGGGTTTATGCTGTGCCAGGACATACGGTTCCCGCTTAACTTCTCGACGCCGGGCTTGGAGTTGACATTGGCAATAATCAACTTTATCTTCTTGCACCTCTTGAACGCCCCTGTCGGCGGGTCCGAGCGCGATACCTTGATGGTTATCCAGTTGCGTCCGGATGGTTCCCCCCTGCTGTCCACATCGAAACTGAAGTTCATGGGCTCGGCCTTTACGCTTATGCGCCCTCTCCTCCTCGCCTCTGCGTGCGCGCCCGACGCCGAGAAGATGATAAACAACATGGTGATGAACGCGACCGCGAGGGCCGATATCTTTGATGTCCTCATAAATCCACCTCCTTAATCCGCTGGCATGTAGAATATCTCGATCAGTGTGCGGCTTCCCGGAACGAGTTTCTTCGCCATCTTGCCGCCGCCGAACAGGGCTGAAAAATCGGTAACCCGCACATGGGGCTCCTTCATGTAACGTGAGTTGACCTCGACCGTGCCAGCTCTTGCCCAGTAGACGCTCTTGCCGCTCGATAAGCTCTTCCGGTTCCACCCCTTGAGACGCCCTGCATAGAAGTCCCGAACCTTGTCAAAGGCGTCGGTGCTCGCCATCTGAACGCTGCCAAGACCTTTGTACTCCGACCTGCCCGTACGCGCACTGCCGGACAACTTGATGATCACGGCCCCTGGGTATGCGGGCGCCGCCACCTCGGACGCATCAGGTATATTATCCCTCTTCACAACTGGCCAGAGTCCCATCATCTCCGCAGCGTCCCTGGGCATATCGGGAAAGAACTCCTTGTAACGGCTCTCAGGGACCTCGACGCCCGGGGCAAGCGGCCCGGCCACGGCGAACCCGGCAAGGCCGAGTACGATCAATGCCACTATCACCCTTTTCATATCAATCCCTCCTCCTCTGAACACGGCGGAGCCGAGCACGGCCAATGCCACGATTGCCGCTCTTCTCACAACCGCCGCCTCCTTTATTCAGACCTGCACGGCCGGCGCGTCTTGACGCCACCGGTATCCGTGAACCGGCCTTCCCATTCTCCTTAGATAACCGTCGAAGAGCGATGCGCTCAGGAATTACTTCAAAACCCGAACATCCCTTTCAACTTGCCCACCCCTTCATTTAGGATTGTATTCGACTCGGAGGAGGATCCGGACTGGCTCTCTCGCCCTCCGCGCCCGGCATCCTGGGCGTCGAGCCGCCTGCGCGCCCGTTTCCGTCCCCGCGCGGTCGCCGGCGTATACCTTCCATGTATCTTTCCTATCAGTATCCGCGCCTGGTAGTCATGTCCGTCTATCTCCTTGAAACAGGCAACCCAGTCGTCCCAACGGTCCCTTGTAATCTCGTTCTGATAATCCAGACCCCTGTTCCCCGACTGGTAGGCAAGCCTGGTGGCTTCGTCCTGCCTCCCCTGGGCTATCAACTCCTGGATCCTTGCGGCCTGTCTTTCATTTCCATCTTTAAAGGCCTCGCCGTCATCTCCGCCGCTCCCTTCAATACACTCATCGAGCCTCTCCTTGACATCGAAATCAGGGTACCAGCCCCGGCTCAAGTGGGCATATTCCTTCTTCAACTGTTGGAACTCTGATTTACCATGCCGGGCCGTCCCCATAGCCCATTTATCCATCATGTCGTCCTCCATACCCCCGAAGAGATAGGATTCCGCAATGGAGCGGTCTTGCCTCCCGGAAGCAGGTTCAACCGTTAAAAAGATCGGCCCGTCGTCGATATCTCCAAGGTAAAAGGACCGCCCTCGAATCGGAGCCACGCCCAACGTCTTTCGATAAAATGCCGTGATCTTTTTCGGATCGTCCTTTGTGTAGATGACGTGAGCCATATATTGGCTGCCATCCTCGACCGCCTCTCCGCCCCGATACATCCGCACGCCGGGAGGTATACGCCCCATGTCATCGCCCGCCATGCCCGCAACCGGCAGCAACAACATACATACTGTCATCATCACACCCCGGACAATCTGCCTGAAGCCCATAAACACCTCCTTTTTTCACTCTATTCCTTGTGCGGACCTGCTTTAACTAAGGAATTGCTCCGCCAGGCCTGCCCGGTGCTCGATGCGGGACCCGCAATGACGAGCCTGAAACAAAGCGCAGTCACCCCGGGTCCTCAGCGGCCCCGCTGCCGCTCCCTGCGCTCGATCTGCTCGAGGCGGTTATCGGGCAGCGCGGGCCTGCGGTCCTTGATCCACCCGGGCCGCCTGCCCTTCACGACCGGCCTGCCGGAGCGGACCGACTTCTTCCGCCGCTTGGCATCCGAGGACTTACCCGGCCTGTAGAGCCAGACTGAGCCGGCATCATAGGTCCGGGGCATTACGAGGGTGTCTACCTGCTCTCCCTCGTAGGTCATGTATCGGCAGCCGCCGTGCCTGAGCCGCAGGCTGTAGGCCTTGAGCGATGGGAGCTCTCTGTCGTTGAGCGTCGCCGTGTTGCTCAGGACCACGTTGACGCGGCCGCTTCGGGTATCCTGTTGCGCGATGCCGATGAGGGTCGGCAACACACGCCCGTTGTGGTAGCTCCTTACCCGGTATGAGACTATGCTGTGGTTGCGGAAATCCGGGTCGAGCCGTGGCTCCTTCTCGAGCGACCAGTAGAGGTATTCTCCGGTGGAGTCGTGGCGGTGCCAGTCGCCTGTTATATCGCAACCCGGCATGTAAACGCCGTTGAATGCACCGCCGTCGGCCGTGGAGGAGTCCTTTCCCCCGCCGGCCGGCTGCCCTCCGGTGCCCGTGCTCTCCCGCGGGCACGCCACATGCCCTTTGACCGTGAAACTCCTCGTACTTATGTGAGTTCCGAGTGAATACTTGTCCGTAAAGACCGTGCGGCGATACATCTGGACCGTTTCTCTCTTCCACTCAAGGGGCCAGGTCTTACCGTCTCTGCCCCTGCAGACATCTATTAATTCTTCATCCCGGTAGGGCTCATAGAAAAACTCCCTTGAAAATTCACGCTGCGCCGGCTTCAGATCAAAGGCGACCGGCACGGACATGAAGCCTTTGTCCTGATGTACTATGCGTACGAAGTTGACCTTTTTGCAACGCTTCTTGTACTTATTGACCCGTTCGATCCTCACCTTGAGCTTGCGCGGCCCTGAAACCCTGCCCATGGAATCGAGGCTGAACTCCATGACCTTCGGTGTGATTGAGACGATCTCCGTGCACCTCTCGGTCGCATCCGCGACAGAGGCCGCGGCCGTGACGAGCACGCAGACGAGCACGAACATCAACATGGACTTCCTCATCTTGAACCTCATCTTTTGAACCTCCTTGAACGCCTGAGTCACGCGCTCCGTGCCTGCACGGCCACGAGGCCTCCGGCCCGGCTCACCAGCCCGGCGGGGGATCGGTCGCCGGCTGTATCGGGTCGCACTTGAACCTCACCCTGATGGGAGGGGCGTCCTCGTAGTAGAGCACCCTTGTCACGAGACCGCTGGTCTTGACCATGAATATGAGGGGCCTTATTCCGACTGTGAAGTCCCGCCATTGTCTCATCTCGCTATCATTGTGCGGCTCGCAGGCCATGCGTATGTACCTGTCGGTAAAGGCCGTGTGATCCGCCTGGTAAAGTTGCATCGCCTGGGCCTCAGCTTGAGACGGCCTATGTAGTGGATCTCGTTCGGATAGTACTTGTAGCGCGGGTCGTCGGTCTCGAACCCAAAACGCGACAAGGATGTAAAGCCGGCACCCTTCATGATGGCTGGCATCATTACGTAGAGATAATCTATTCTCGTACACTTCTTAAACGCACCCCTCGGCTTCTCCTTGCGCGTCACGACCACGCTCACCTGCCTGGAGCCGGTTATGCGCTTGTCTCCATCGACCCTGATGTTAAGGAGCCTGGGCTCTATGCGCACCGAGACCCTGCCGTGCTTTATGGGCCTGCTCCTGTGCCTCCTTGCATGCGAGAGAGCAGGCACCGCGAGGAGCCCGACCACAGCTGCACAGATCATCGACTTCAGCTTCTTCATCTCCAGGACCTCCATCTTAATGTACGCCGCTGCCTGTTGCCGGGCGCGCGATCTCAGCGTCCGCCCCTGGTGCCCCGGCCTCCGAACGGGTTGGTCGACGGGCCGCTGCCGCCTCCGCCCCATGTGGGGTTGCCGCCGACGCCGGTATCGTCGGGCCGCGGGTCCTTTGCGCCCACGTTCGGCCTGTTGGGGCTGAATATCCCACGCCTCACCTGTTCCTTCATCTCGGGCGTTGCCGAGCCGCCGCCGTTGCACGAACAGCTCTGCCCGGGCGCGCACATGGACTGGCTGCACCTCTTGTCGTTCATGCTGGTGCGAACGAGCGAGCCGCCCTGGGCCGCGCAGGACATGAGCCCGCTCATGCCCCCGCCGCTGGAGTATCCGCCGGATGAGCCCGGCGCGGGCGTGCTCCTGGTGCCGGGGGCGTTCTGGCCCGCGAGCGGGCCGCCGTCTCCGCCGGGCGCGCCGCCTCCGATGCCCGTGCAACTGAAGAGCCTGTTTGCGCGCGCTACAGCGTTGGTCGATGCCCCGCAGCCAGAGGCGTCCTCGGAGATGCTCTTGGGGGCCGTCCTCTTACGCCATTCCTCGGCCTCCCTATCAATCCTTCTCTCTTCAGCGGTAAGGGAGGGGATTTTCTTCATATTCTCTATCTGCTCCGGTGTATACTTCGCTCCACCGTCCGGCGTACCCGCATCGGGCGCGGAGCCGGAGTCGCTGGAAGTAATATCTAAGCTTGCCTTTAACGACGTCCACCAACCTTTCTTCTTGGCTTTGGAGTGCTCGACCGATTTGTCCTTCTTAAACCACTCGAGCTGAGGCGGATCTTTTGAGGTTGCACCCGTGCAGAAGCCGTCGAGTATGCCATTCATCGAGAGGCCGGGATGCCCCTTGCCCGCATCGAATCCCCCGGTTCCCCCCGCTTTTGCCATACACTGCAACTGCCCGTGGAGGCCGCCTGCGGCGGCCGCTGAGGTCATGCAACCAAGGGCCCCGCCCGATGAGGCGGGCATGCCTCCGCCTCCGCCCCCGCCGCCGCTTCCGAGGCCCGGCACCCCGCCGCAGGAGAAACCCTGCGAGGCCATCTCGAGCATGGTGCACTCGCCGTTCCTGAACCGGCCGGGGTTGGAGAGCATGCCCATGAGGCCGTTCTTGAAGCGCGCATCCCTCGCGCCGAAGGTGCGGCGCACCATTGCGCCGCTGCCGTAGTCGTAGAACCAGAGCCCCAGCTCCTCGCCGCTGTAGGTCGCAAGGGCCCGGTCCACGTGGCCCCGCATGTGGTAGAGCACGGGGAGCGAGTAGCTCCTGCCCGTGTACTGTATCTGGTCGAAAACCAGCAGCATGGCGTTGAGCACGCCCTTTACGGCCTTCCGCCTCTGCTTCGCTGGAAGCTCCGTGGCGTTAGCCATGAACGCGGCCATCATGAAATCAAGCGCCTGCATGCTCTTAACGTCCAGGCACATGAGCCTGTCCTGAAACTCGGCGAGAGAGCGCGCCGCGTCCCCGTACTTGCGGGCGATTATGGAGCGCGCCGTGTCCATTACAATGGCGTTTATGCGGCCGGCCACGTCGCCAGCGCAGAGCGGCACGTTCCTTACGGTCACAGCGGCACGGAGCCGGTACGTGCTTTCACCCCTCTTCCAGACCGCGCTCCAGAGCTCCTCGTAGTTCCTGAACCTCGCCGGGCGCGCACGCTTGCCCCGGCGCCTCGCGCCCCGGAGCGTGCGCCTGCCGGCCGAGGGGTAGACCCTACGGCCGTAGTAGGGACCGCCCTTCTTGGAGGCCCCGCCGGCTGCAAAGGCATCCGCGCCTGCTAGCGGGACCACGACTAGCGCGAGCATTATCACCACGAGCGCCCGCTTCAGCGACGCCGTCCATGCCGTTGTGTATCTCATCTCCTTACCTCCTTACCTCCGTGTCGTTTGCCTTGCCGCGGCCCGCGGCAAGGCGCAGTTCCGCGCCCGCTGGAGCGGACCTATCTCCTCCACCTACCGGGAAGCCCCTTGGACGGGACCTTCCTCTTCCGGATGTTCTTGGGCCGGAGGCCCTTGCGCGGCAGGTCGGAGCGCCCGACAGGGGACTGCTTCAGCTTGGGGGCCCCGACGCGGTCGAACCACAATATGTCCTTCTGAGGCGAGGGCGTAGTCATGCCTCTGAGCGTATCGTAACTGCGTACAACGTCCATCCTGTCGCAGGTTTTTCCCATCCTGAAGACGTCCATGGAAAAGGTCTGGTACGGATACCTTGCTCCGGCTATGTTTGCCTTGCCCCCCTTGAAGAGATAGAGCTGGCTGCCGCCGTCCTCCTGGTAGAACGTGCCCTTGTCTCCGACCGGTTTCCCGTTCCTGTTTACACTCCTTGCGCCATAGAGCCTCCTGCCCCTGACAGGACGCGGCGTAACAGGGGTGAGCTTCATCCTCCATGAGAGCTGAGGGAAGACGGCCGAGTGCGGCTGCCACGTCCCGGAGAGGTCGCAGCCCGTCTTGCCCGCGCCGCCGGGCTCGATGTCGAGGTGGCCATAACTGCCGGTATCGCCCGCCGCGGCGCCGGTGGACCCCGCGCCCTGGCACTGCACCCTTGCGACAAAGCGTATGGACGCGGAGCCCGAGGGACGCCCTATGTCCCAACCGCTCGCTATCCGCTGCCTGAGCACATCCGGCGATTTTCTGTGATGCCAGGCGAAGACCGTGCCAGTGGACTCGATGCGCTGGCTCGAACCGCTCGCATCGCTGCACAGCCCGTGTATCTCGTCGTCGGTAAACGGGCTGACCCTGATACTCCTCTTGAAGTAGCACCTCTTGGGGTCGATGGGCATGGAGCCGAGAGAAGGGCTCGTAAAACCCCCGCCCTTTGCCACGTCGATCCACCTTATCTTGGTGCAGAAGGCGCTCGAGCCGACCTTCTCCCTCTGCACGTTGACCGTTGCGTACCTGTCGCCGGTTATCCCGCCGCCGGGCGTGACAGTAAGGCGCATCTCCTTCGGGCTAACGGATGCGCTGAAGCGCGCCTTGCCCGCCTCGGCCGTCCCGCAGACCATGAGCACGAGCGCCGCCACCAGGCATATTGCCGTGACCGCCGTTGTTCTGAGTCCGCCAATCTTCTCTTTCATATCCGAAGCCTCCTTTGTTTATCGCTTGCCTTTGAATGGTGTCTCCCGTCCGCGCCGCCCTACCTCCTGGTCGCCTTGAGCTCGTATTTGAAGGTATGCTCGCCGGACTTCGAGTCGAGGTGTATGGAGATGAGCCTGTCTTCGACCCCGTTGAGCGTCTTTGTCCACGTCTGCCCCCTGTTCTTCTTGCCCTTGGGTATGACGAAGTCCCACACCTTGACCCTGTCGCCGCCGTCGGTGAAGGTGCAGGCCGTAACCGAAGTCCTGGCCTTGCCCGCCTTCTTGGTAAGCGTGAGAGTCACGCTGCCCTTGTCCACAGGCAGGGGAGTTATGAAGACGCGGCCGCCGGTACTTATGAGCCTGCCCTTGTGGGTCTTGCCGAAGGTGAGCTGGCGGGGACCGATCGTAGCCCAGCTCGTCTTTTTCACGAGCCTGTTCCAGCGCTTGATGACCGTCTGTATCCACCGCTGGCCGAACGCGCCGCCCCTTGCGTTTTTTATGCAAGACTTCCAGAGCCGCTCTCCCGGCACTGCGGCGCACTTGAGCTCCTGCGCTACCCTGTCGGCCTCCTTGTATATGTCCGAGGCTATCGCCGTCCACGACCTGCACGAGCCGTCGTCCGAGACCCCGGGCGTGGTGCCGCCCTGCATGGTCAAGGCCGGGTTTACGGGCGTGGCCCTGAAGGTCGGCGCCGTACCGGTATTGCCTCCAGTGCTCCCCTCGGGCGCAGTACTGCCTCCGCTTCCCTGAAGCGTCAAGGCCGGGGTTACGGGCACGGCCTCAATGACAGGGGCCTTACCACTCTCCCCAGCGGAGGGCAGGGACGGGACTGGCCTGACGGACGGCGCGCCGGCGCCAGTCGCCTTTTCCTTTGCCCCGAGGGCCCGCCCTACCTGCCCCGGCGTCGGAACCTTGAGGCCCGACGCCCCTGCCGCGGCCCGCCCCACGGGCGTTGCAACGGGCTTAACTGAGGGCGCGCCGGCGGGCTTGGGACCGCCTGCCTTCTTACCCTTTCCTGCGGCCTCCTGAAGGTCTCTGCCATTAGGCAGGGAGCGGGCCTTCTCACGTATCTTCCCGCGTATCGCGCCGGCAGGCGCCGGGGTATCCCCGGTATCCGGCCCGCCGCCGGGCGTTATCCCGGACGCCGGGGTCCCGGCTGCAGGCGAAGGCAGGGGGTTGCGCGGTGGGATCCACCCGCCTTCGACGGGGGCGCCCCACGCCGGGCCGCCCCCCTGAACGGGCTCATCCCCGTAGTCTTCCCCTTTGTACCCCTCCCCTCCATTACCCGGCCCCCCGTACTCCTCGTCACCGTAGCCCTGGTCGCCGTAGCCGCGGTCTTCATAGCCGTCGTCCCCGAAGTCCCGGTCGTCGCCGTAACCCTCCCCGGCTGAATCTTCGGGCAGGTAATAGGTGACCGTCACCGATGAGCCGAGCATGGCCACACCGGCCGGAAGCGGCATCTGCCTCACCACCTGCCCCTCGCGGCCTTCGTATCTCTTGTCAACCTTCTTTATCCTCTCAAGCTGCGGGTTGAGCCCCGCCTCCTGCAGGTACGCCATTGCGTCGCGGTAGTCCATGCCGACGACCCCGGGTATCCGGATCATGTCGTCCGCCGCCGGGTTCCTCCTCGGCTCCATGCTTCGCCTGTCGAGCGGGCCGGCCGCAGCCTGCCCGGCCAGCATGCAGACCGCCAGCGCCGCAGCAAGAACGTATGTAAAACGGCTCTTCTTCATCGTCTGCTCCTCCTCTTTAAGAGGTGAATCTCCCTCACCCACCCTTCGCGCTCGGCCCAACCCGAGCCCTCGAGCGAGACGTATCTTATGACCGCTGGCCTGGGATCGAGCTCCATCAGATCGGCCATGAACCTGTACCATACCCCCCTCGAGACCTTCTGCCCGTCCGCGGCCCGCCCCTTGTCCTCCGGATCAAGGAAGTAGAACCCCTTCCTGAAGGCCGACCCTCCGCAGTGCTCCCCCCCTTCGACGTCCTCATAGCAGACGGCGACGGCTATGGGCGCGTCCTCGCCCTCCGGGCCGGTACCTGCGAGGGTCTGTTTCGTGGCCTTCACCACCGCCCGGAGCATGACCGAGCCCGCGTCCCTCACGTCCGCATCAATGACCTGGAGAAGCCCTGCCCTGTGCCCGGACGCCTTGCTCCTTATCTTGAGACCCGCCGGGCCGAGCGAGAAGAACCCTGAGCCCGCCTCCCGCGTCTCGTACTCCACGTGCGGGGTCCAGTGCTTGAGCCCCTCGATGAAACGGCCGTTCCTGATGAGGTCGCCCGGAAGGGGCGGGACGGGCAGCTCCCTTGGGGGGGCTGCCTCGGGCATCTCCACCTCATAGGCGACGTACATGCGCTCCCCCGTGAGCACGAAATCCATCGGTCCTTGTAAGAAAGTTATGCCGGCCGCCCTCGTGGACGAGGGTTTTGTCGGCGGGGTGACGATAAAGACCGTGTGCCGCGGCAGCGCCTCCCCTGCGCCTGTGCCCCCGGCCTCGACGAGTATGTAAAGGACGGTGCCCGTGCTCCTCGGAGAAATATCGACCTCCCAGCGGTACTCGACCCTCTCGCGGGCGGTGCGCACGGTCGGCCCCATGGGGAGCTCCACCCTGCGCGCCTTCTCAACGTACGGCCACCTGTCGAACAGAGAGACCCTGAACCCGGCTTCAGCCCCCTTCGCCGGAAACGACAGCCCGACCGAGTACCGCCCGCCGGGCATGACCTCGGCTATGTAAAGCGCGTGGTAGGATGCCGAGATGGCCCGGGTCCTGTTGAGCGGGCCGGCGCCGTGGAGGTAGAAGCCGCCGGTGTATGGCGAGCCGTTTATGTACAGCTCTATGACGCGGCCCCCGTGCCCAGTTGCCGCGGAGCGCCGGAGTGCAGCCGACGCACCTGAGGCCTGCGCGCATAAGGCAAGCGAGAAGACGACCGCTGCAGCCAGAGCCCCGAGAGACTTCATCTTCACTCTCCGTACCGTTTTACGAGCGCGTATACCGCCTCTTCGATGCAGGCCCGGATGGCCTTGTCAATGCCCTCCTTCCTGTCGTGGGCGATAGACGCGTCCGAGCCCTCGAGCTTCGTCTTGGTGAAACCCTGGACGAACGACCCGATCCCCTTTACCGAAAAGCCGCCCTCCTTGATCTTCTTCCTCACGTTGACCGCGTCGAGCACGAGCCCGGTCTTCGCATCGAGAACCCTTATGTCGAGGCCTATCTCGCCCTTTGCCCCGCTCGTCTCCACGCCGAGCCCCTTGTACGTGCCGGCGAGCCCGGTCTTGCTCGCATCGGGGTTGGCCTCGGTGATGGCCCCCTCGAAGATGTAGTCGGCGCCGGCCAGCAGCCTCTGAGCGGCATCGCCCGTGGTCATGCCCTGCGAGTTCAGCTGTTTTTCCTGCATTATGCCCTCGTTGAGCTGCTGCCTCTCGGCCACCGCAAAGGCCCCGGACTTGATAAGCGCGGTGGTGAACATGTCGGTTGCGCTCTCCGTCGATATCTCGGGGACCATGCTCCTGAAGTTGTAGATGGTCACCACCGGCCTCTGTCCCCTCCTCCTCGGCAGGCTCTCAAGCTTCCTCGAGGTCGAGGACCTGTCCACTTTTGGGGCTCCCCACCCGGCCAGCACATCTGCCGGAAGAGCCAGAATAACGGCCGCAAGGACCGTCAAAAGGATAGCTGTGACTGGCTTCTTCATGATCATCTTCTTTTCTCCTCCTTGTTTATCTTCCTGCCGGGCGATTTTGCCTGCGTGCTCCGACCATCGCAACCAGCGGCCTGACCTCGCTCTCCGTCCCCGCCTGATGCGCGCCCGCCTGCTTTGACCCCTTACCAGCTCCCCTGCGGCCACGGCCTCAGGCTCACTGTCCGGCGGTCGGTTTCGCGCTCTCCGGTGGTGACCACGACCGTGACGGACCTCGCGCCCCGCGGCGCCATGCCGAGCGGCTTTAGCGGTATATCCAGGATCGAGGTCTTTTTGAACGCCACCTCCCTAGTAAACCCGCCAAGCTCGACAAAGCCCTCCAGCCCCTGCTTCCGGCCCCTGGATCCAGCGTTCCTACCGAAGGGCTTCGATACCCTTCTCGCCTCACCCCATTGCCCCATGATCCTTACCGGAACCTTCCCGGGGCTCCCCGTGTTTCTGAGGCTCAGCTTGAGCCTCAGCTCCCTGGGCCCTGCATGGCCCCTTTTCTCCTGAACCACGGCACGCCCGATCTTCCACAACGGCCCGCCCGCCGCCGAGACATCCCCCACGGCTGCGACAAGCAGGAGCAGGGCTGCCAGGACAAAGAGCCGGCACCTCCCGCCCTTTGCAAAGGCCGCCGAGTATCTCTTCAGTACGGAGACTGAGCTCATGGGGGTCTCGCTTGCCTTAAAGACCGGCCGGTCCGTCAAAACCCCGGCCGGCTGCTTCTTGAGCAGGCGGCCGGGCAATCCATGGATGGGCATTTTCAGCAAATTGATAGAGCAATAGCCGTGCCAAAACCCGCTGGAAAATATTTTTTTCTTGAATATCAATGTCTTGGCTCTTCGCATCATTCCCAATGGCATCCCTGGATTGAATTCAATTTTGAAAATTATTTCATTTTTGAAATCGTAATTTCATTTATATGCTCCCGCTAGCCCTCCCCTTGAGCCCGTGCTTCCTGATAAGCCTGTGAAGCTTTGTTGGCGTCATGCCGAGTGCGCTTGCCGCCTCCTTCTGGTTCCTGGCCCTGTCAAGTGACGCCTCCAGACAGATGCGCTCACATGCCGAGATGAGCCTGCCAAAACCCTTATGCTTCAGGTCCTCAGAGGTTACCCGGCATAGCTTCAGGAGGCGCTCAAACGGCGCTGCGGCCTCCCCCTCCGCCCCTTTATGCACGGCGTCCGCCCGGCCGGTCACGAAGATGAAGTCCTCGGGCCCGAGCACCTGTGTCGTGGCGAGGGCCACGGCGCGGGCGATCGTGTTCTCAAGCTCTCTTATGTTGCCGGGCCAGTCGTGCGACATGAGCATGTTGAGCGCCGAAGGGGCTATCCCCTGTACCGGCTTGTTCAACCTCTTGCTGAAGGCCTCTATGAAGTGCTGCGCGAGCGCGGGGATGTCCTCGATCCTCTCGCGAAGCGGAGGGCAGTGAAGCTCCACCACCTTGAGCCTGTAGTAGAGATCTTCCCTGAACGCGCCCGCGGAGACCTCCTTTGCAAGGACCCTGTTGGTGGCCGCGACGATACGCACGTCAACGGATATGGGGTGCTCGCCTCCTATCCGGTTTATCTCGCCGTGCTGTAGCGCCCTTAAGAGCTTGGCCTGCACGTCGCCAGGGAGCTCACCGACCTCGTCGAGGAAGAGCGTGCCACCGTCGGCGAGCTCGAACTTGCCCCTCTTCTCCGTGACGGCCCCGGTAAAGGCCCCCTTCTCGTGGCCGAAGAGCTCGCTCTCGATCAGGGTGGACGGCATGGCCGCGCAGTTGACCGTGACAAACGGTTTATCCGCCATCGAGCCAGACTCATGCAGGAGCCTTGCCAGGAGCTCCTTGCCCGTGCCGCTCTCCCCGGTAATGAGCACCGTTACAGGAAGCGAGGCGAGCTGGCGCGCCTGCTCGACGATGTGCATGATGCTTCCATCAGAGCCGATAATCTCGCCGGGGCCGTAAGAGGAAAGAAGCTCTTGCCTCAGTGCCGCGTTCTCCTCCAGGAGCCTCTCCTTGAGCCCCTCCACCTTCTCGAGCTGGGCGCTCAAGTCCCGGTTGAGCCCCGCTATCGTCTCGGCCGACGAGCGGTCCTTTTCCCTTAAGCGCGAAAGGTCGGAGAGCATCTGGTTAAAGGACTCGGTGAGCTGAGCGATCTCGTCGGAGCCGGATACCTCCATAGGGTCGCCCCAGTCGCCGCGGCCGACGGCCACTGCCTTGGCCTGCAGGCGCTTGA
>JBHHYT010000048.1:0-17301 GCA_046757705.1 Thermodesulfobacteriota bacterium | reverse complement strand
GTACCGGGGCAAGGCGCGCGACGTCGTAGACGCCGTCGCTCTCCTTCATCGCGGCCTCTGCCACGGCGCACATCAGGTGCGCCTTGAGTATCGGGTGGTTCTCGTTGTCGAGCACGGCGGCCTCGGCGGTCCTCCTGAAAAAGTCCTCCGGGTTGTGCATGAAGTACTGGTCGAGAGCGTCCGGCTGCGCCACCATCACTATCAGCGAGTCCCTGCCGGACCTGCCCGCGCGCCCGCTCCTCTGCCACGTCGAGCTTATGGTGCCGGGGTACCCGGCGAGCACGCATACGTCGAGCCCGCCGATGTCCACACCGAGCTCGAGCGCGCTCGTCGATATGACCCCGGACAACTCGCCGCTGAAGAGCTTGCGCTCGATCTCCCGGCGCTCCCCGGGCAGGAAACCGGCGCGGTAGGAGCTGACGTTGCGGGCCACGTCCGGGGCGCCCTCCTTTACCCACGTGTGTATGAGCTCGGTCATCTTGCGCGCCCGGGTAAAGGCGATGGTCTTGAAACCCGCCCTTATCGACGAGATGAACGCCTTCGTGGCGATGGTGTTCGGGCTTGTGCCGGGGGAGGGGTTCAAGAAGACGAAGTTGCGCTTCCCGGCCGGCGCGCCGCTCTCGTCGATAAGCTCGAAGTCGAGCCCCGTAAGCATCCCGGCAAGCTCCGCCGGGTTGGCTATGGTCGCCGAACATGCTATGAAGACAGGGTCGCTGCCGTAGAGCTGCGCTATGCGGCGCAGCCTCCTCAATACGTTGGCCACGTGGGAGCCGAAGACCCCCCTGTAGGTGTGCACCTCGTCGATTATCACGTACCGGAGGTTCCTGAAGAAATGCTCCCACTTCTGGTGGAAGGGGTTGATGGCGAGGTGGAGCATGTCCGGGTTGGTCAGTACCACGGAAGGCGGGCTGTCCCTGATCTTCTTGCGCCTGTAGGCGGTCGTGTCCCCGTCGTATATCTCGGCGTGGCCGGGGGTGAATGCCCTGCGCCTGCCCCTGGACCCCCCCTCGCGGGCCTCGCAGGCCTCGAGCGGGAGCCTCTTAGCAAGTCCCTTGAACGCCTTCAACTGGTCCTGTTCGAGCCCCTTTAAAGGGAAGAGGTAGAGGGCGCGCGCCTGCGGGTCATCGAGCATCGCCTCGACCACCGGGATGTTGTATACGAGGCTCTTGCCGCTTGCAGTGGGCGTCATCACGACGAGGTTCCTGCCGTCGCGCACCAGGTCGATGCCGCGCGCCTGGTGGTTGTAGAGCCTCTTTACGCCGAGGGCCTCGAGGGCCCCGGCAACCTCCGGGCGCAGGGGTTTCGCCGTCTGGCCGTAGACCGCCTCGCGCGCGGGGATTACCCTGTGGTAGACGATCTCCCGCAGGTCCCGTCTCTCCTTGAGCTCTTCGATGAAGGCGTTCATGTCCATTCGGAAAATATATCATCTTTGCGCAGGGTTTTCCACGGGGCATCTCGGGCAAGGCGTGGGCACAGCCCGGCTCTATGTGCGGGTCATTCGTCCGGCAGGGGGTCGGGCTTTATGTCGTTCATGGTAAGGTAGTGCTCGAGCCTCGCGGCCATCTTCCCGGCGTCGGCCGTAAGGCCCCTGGAGGCGATGTGCAGGTCGAGGTGGGAGATCCCCCCGGTGGTCTCCACCCTGTAGGCGGCCAGGTACCAGAAGCCGAGGAACCTCAGGGACATGGTGACGAGCACGACGATGCCGCCCCACCACAGGATGGTCATGCCGGGGTCGTACCTGTAGCTGAGTATCGGCCGCTCGGTCACGTCCACGAGGGTGAGCTTCATGCCGTTGACGTACATGGGCTGGCCCGGTGATATCTTTCCGAGGTCCTCGTCGGTGCCTTCCTCCCCGCCCGAGTACATTATATGTGTGTATCCGGGTATCTCCTCGACCGAGCCGTCGAGTTTTTTCAATATCCCGGTCCTGAAGATGGTGAACCTTATCGGGAAGTCCAGCCCCGGCACAAGCAGCTCCTCGCCGTTGCTCGTCTCGAGCGTTATGGGGTTGTCGTTGACCCTCAGCCTGAAGACCTGGTCGAAGTCGATGAGGTAGAAGGTGTATCCGCCGTACCGGAGCGGGTCGTTTATCTCGATGAGCTTCTCCTTGAGTATCTGCCCGCGCCGCACGAGGCTCAGGCGCAGCTTCCAGCCGACCGGGGTGGTGGAGCCGCTTTTCATCTCGTAGCCGGGCTTTTTCCACCCGAGGCCCGCGGCCAGCCTCGAAAGACCGCTCCCGGGGTATTTGAGCCCGGGGCCCTCTGCGTACTCCGTCTTCAGCCTCCCGGCAAAGAGCATGAACCCCGCCGGGCCGGGGCTGCCGAGGGTTATGCGCCCGCGCGCCTGCGGCTCCAGAGCCAGCGGCTCGCCGGGGGTGAGCGTTACGGTCTCCTCGTAGGCGAAGAGGAACGTTACCGCTACGCCTGCGAGGCATACGGCGATGGCGGCGTGGTAGAGCCAGGTAAGCCATCGGTACGGCAGCCCCTTTTCCATCACCACCCAGCCGTCTTGCCTGGATATCTCCCTGAAGCCGAGCTTGTCCCGGAGCGCCTCGTGCGTCTCCCTGACCGCCTCCGCCTCGTCCTGTGTAAGGAGGATGCTGTGCGTGGGCGTGAACCGGCGGCGGTACGCTCCAGAGCGCCTTGCGGCGAAGAACCTATCGTATGTGCATACCGCAAGGTTTACGAAGAGGATCAGGGCGGTGGCGAGGAAGACCGGGGAGGAGAAGGACTTGAGGAAACGCAAGAAGCTTACGAGGCCGGGCAGGGCGCCGCCGTCGGCGATGTACTCCTCGAGCCTTCCGCCCTGCGGGAATACGGTGCCGACCATGAAAAAGAGCGCGAGCACGGAGAGGATGTAGATGGCCGTCCTTATGGAGGCGAGCTTGCGGTAGAGGTACCGTCCCGGACCTTCCTTTTGAGAGCTTTTGCCCTTGGTGATATTTTTCATGTTATCCGGGGAGAGGGGCCGCGGGCCGTGCCCCTCCTTGCGAGGGGTTTTATTATCAGGTACGACGTCTGCGCGGCGGCGCTTCGCGTGAGCGCGTGGAAAAGGAAGAGCAGGAAAGAGAGCGCATACAGGGAGGCGATAGACCAGAATATCCGAAGCTCCATCCCGAGCAGGTAAGGGTTCCGGGAAAGGATCAGTTCGTAGTTCGGCATACGGGTAACCTTAACATAATCCCATTTAGTTTGACAAGCGGCTTCTTTAGGGTTAAGATTTAGAAAAGTATGCACGTGAATTGGTTCGAAAAGCTTAATAAAACCCTTGGTTACGCACTCACGAACGCCACGCCGGGTCTACGTCCACATCGGAAAGGAAGCATGAAGAATGCAGAAATTTAGATGCCACAGCTGCTCCAGGGAGCTTCCGGGAGGCAGCCTTAAATATATCGTCGAGATACGGAGCTTCGCGGACTTTGACGGCTACCTCGAGGAGTATGACGGCGATGTGGAGGAGGGGATAAACGACCTTCTCGATGCCATGGAGAATATCGACCTCAAGAAGCTCGAAGAGGACGTCTCAAACGAGCTTATATACATCCTGTGCAAGTCCTGCAGGGACAAGTTCACCAACGACCCATTCCACAGCGGCAGGGCCCAGTTCGAAGGAGAGGAAGTCAAGGGCACGATACATTAGCCCGCGATAACGCCTTTACCCCTGATACTGTACGCCGACGGGCAGCGTCCCTGCCGGAATTTACCATCCCTACCGGATCAGAACATGCGCTATGCCGTAATCTCGGACATCCACTCAAACCTCGAAGCCCTTAGAGCCACGCTTGCCGAGGTCGACAGACTGAAGCCGGACAGGCTGATATGCCTCGGAGACATCGTCGGGTACAACTCGAACCCGAACGAGTGCGTGGAGGCCGTGCGGGATAGGAACGTCCAGTGTATCATGGGCAACCACGACTCGCGGGCCTCGGGGCTCGAGGACGTCGGCGACTTCAACCTTCAGGCCGCCCGCGCCATATACTGGACGCGAGACGCTCTCACACCCGGGAACAAGGGGTTTCTCCGGGAGCTGCCGAGGAGCCGCTACGTGGACAACAGGTTCCTGGCCATCCACGGCTGGGTCAACGACACCGACCGGTACATAATGGGCGCGCGGGACGCGCAGACTAACTTCGAGCTGCTGGACGGGCTGAAGAAGAAGACGAGCCTGTGCTTCTTCGGCCATACCCACGTGCCCGTCGCCTACGTGGAGGCACACGGCGAGGCCGAGATCGTCGAGGGCGCCAGCCTCAGGCTCGTAAAGGGCGCGCGGTATCTGATAAACCCCGGGGCTGTCGGGCAGCCGAGGGACCGCGACCCGAGGGCCTCGTTCCTCATCTACGACACCCGTACCTCGGAGGTCACCTTCTACAGGGTCGATTACGAGATACAGCAGACGGCGGAGAAGATAATAGAGGCGGGGCTTCCCGAGAGGATAGCCGAGAGGCTCAAGCTCGGGTGGTAGATTGGGTGGTATCCCGATAATACGGAGTTTTTTTCCTTAATGCTTTTTGTTTTAAAAAAAATCCCGGGTGATTAGAGCGAGTGGCGCTTTGGGTAGCGGCGGGTGAGCGCGCCGGGGTGGTCCTCAGGGCGCGAAGCGACCTTAAGCGGGGCGAGCGAGGAAGAGGAAGCCCAGCTGAGCGAGCCTAATCACCGGAAGCGTCCCGCAGGGGCGCAAACGGCGTTGAAAAATTATTTAAAATAACATGGCCAACGGCCAGCTCTTCAATTGGACAAGAAAGGCCCGGGTCTTCAGACCCGGGCCTTTTGATTTGTGAAGACTTCAGAACTATCCCCCTATCAGGCTCATCGTCCTGCTGCACTTCTTGAAGACGTTTTCGTTTATCTGGTGGCCCTGCGGTTTTTCCATGACGGCCCTGAAGAGCAGCTCTTCGATGACCTCGTCGCCAGCCCCCCCACGCATGGCCGCCCTCAGGTCGACCTCCCTGTCGGAGAAGAGGCAGTTGCGGATCTTGCCGTCGGACGTCAGGCGCAGCCTGTTGCAAGAGCCGCAGAAGTGCTCGGAGATGGGGCTTATGAAGCCGACCTCTCCGGGCGCGCCCTTGAAGCGGTACCTCTTCGCGGGCCCCGCGCTGCCCTTTTTTTCGGTCACGGGCTCGAGCGCGCCGACCCCTTTCTCTATCATATCCTTCAGCTCTTTGGCGGAGAGGCACTTGTCCCTCTGCCAGCCCTCCTGCGTGTTGAAGGGCATGTACTCTATGAAGCGCACGTGGTATGGCCTTTCGAGGGACATGCGGGCGAATGCGAGTATCTCGTCGTCGTTGAAGCCCTTTATGGCGACCATGTTTATCTTGACGGGGGTAAGCCCGGCGGCCTCGGCCGCGTCGAGCCCTTCGAGCACTTGACAGAGGTTGTCACCGCGGGTCATCTTCTCGAACCGCTCCCTCTTGAGGGAGTCGAGGCTTACGTTCACGCGCCGCAGGCCCGCGGCCTTCAGCCTTGGGGCGTATTCCTTGAGGAGCACGCCGTTGGTCGTGAGGCTCAGGTCATCGAGGCCGTCGAGGGAGGCCAGTGAAGAGAGGAACTCGATGATGCCCTTCCTTACCAGCGGCTCCCCGCCGGTGACGCGTATCTTGGAGACCCCGTGCCCCACGGCTATGCGGGCGATGCGAAGGAACTCCTCGTACCTCAATATCCCGGAGCTCTCGACGAGCTCTATGCCCTCGGGGGGCATGCAGTAGACGCACCTCAGGTTGCACCGGTCGGTGACCGATATCCGCAGGTAGTCTATCTTGCGTTCATATGCGTCTACGAGCTTTTTCATGCCGCCTCAGTTGTTGAGATCCATTATCCGGAGCTTCCTGACCTCATGGGGCAGGCCTTCCGCCGACCCGGATATGGCGGTTGCCGCGTCTATGGTCCCCGGCGGTGGGAGCGCCGCCCTTGACGGACCCTCGGAGCTTGCGTCGAGTGTGGTGGTTTTCTCAATCATTATATCATTATTCCGGGGCAAACTGGTATCAATTAAAAAGAAGTCGGAGCTGCGCGGCCTCGTGGGGGGGACGGCCGTAGGCACCGGCGCCGTGCCGGCCTTGAAGACCTCGAAGAGCGGCTCGGCGGTCTGAGGTGTGGCGAGAGTGCCGGTCTTCGGGTCTATGCGGGCGAACTCCACGCCGTCGGGCACATGGAAGTTCTCAACGGGCCTGTCGGCCGTGACGGCCTTCATGAACTTGAGCCATATCGGAAGGGCGGCGCGCGAGCCGGTCTCGTGCTTGCCGAGCGGCTTTTCGTCGTCGTAGCCCACCCATGAGCCTGCCACGAGCCCCGGGACGTAACCCATGAACCACGCGTCGTTGAGGCTGTTGGTCGTGCCCGTCTTTCCGGCGGCTGGCCTTCCGAGGGCGCGGGCCCTGAAGCCTGTGCCGTGCTCGATGACGCTTTGGAGCAGGCTCGTCATGATGTACGCCGTCTGCGGGCTTATCACGGACCTCGTAAACGGCCTGTTCTCCTCGATGACGTTCCCGTCCCTGTCGACTATCTTCGTTATGTAGAGCGGGTCCGGCCTCTTGCCCATGTTGTCGAGCGTGGCGAAGGCGGTGGTAAGCTCCGAGAGCGTCAGGGCGGATGAGCCGAGCGCGATGGAGAGGTCCCTGGCCAGAGGGGAGCTTATGCCGAGCAGGCGCGCGTACGAGATGGCGTACTTCACGCCGATGTCGTTGAGTATCTTTATGGTGATGACGTTGCGGGACTTGCGCAGCGCGTCCCTGACGGTGGTCGGCCCCCAGAACTTCTCGTCGTAGTTCCTCGGCCTCCACGCCAGCGGCTGGTCCGGCTCCACCTGTTCCGGGCCGGCGGAGCCGTTTGCCGCCTGCTCTTCCGAGGGCGCCACGTCGGAGGCGGTCTCGCTCGCGGCCTCCTCGAAGACGATGGGGGAGTCTATGACGACGGTAGCCGGGGTGTAGCCCTTGTCGATGGCCGCGGTGTAGATGATGGGCTTGAAGGCGCTCCCGGGCTGGCGGTGCGCCTGCACGGCCCTGTTGAACTGTGTCTTCGAGAAGTCGGAACCACCGACCATGGCCCTTACCGCGCCGGTGGACGGCTCCATGGCCATGAGCGCGGCCTCGGCCCTGGGCTCCTGTTCGAGCTTGAAGGGTATGGGCGCCAGCGGGTCGGCGGGCACGGCCTTTACCATGACCTCGATCACGTCGCCCGTCTTGAAGAGCGTTATCGGCTTGACGCGCACGCCGCCGTTCGGGTCGTCGGTGGGGTTATACAGGCGCGCCCAGCGCAGGTCCCTCGGGGAGATGACCCCGTGGTGGCTGCCTACGTCGACGTTGAGCGAGCCGTTCTTTGCGTCCACGGAGGTGACCACGCCCTCGTATATCCCTTCCGGCTCGAGCGGGCCGTCCCCGTGCTTGTCGTCCCACCGGCCCCTGAACGAGTCCATCTCCTCGATGGTATTGAGCCGGGAGACGGGCCCCCTGTAGCCCCTGCGCTTGTCATGCTCCCTCAGCCCCTCCCTCACGGCCCTGTTGGCGGCCTTCTGCATCTCGACGTCGAGGGTGGTGTATACCTTGAGCCCGCCCTTGTAGAGCATGTCCTCGCCGTATTTTTCCTCTATGTAACGGCGCACGTGCTCGGTGAAGTACGGGCCTACCCAGAGGCTGTCGGTCTTCTTGGGTTTGAGGCGTATCTTCTCCTGAATGGCCTTGTCGGCCTCCTCCGGGGTTATGTACAGCTCCTCGACCATGCGCCCGAGGATGAACTCCTGACGCCTCTTGGCGAGGTCGAAGTTGGCCCGCGGGGAGTACCTGCTCGGCGCCTTGGGCAGGCCGGCGAGCATGGCCGCCTCGGCAAGGTCTATGTCCTCGACGTTCTTGCCGAAGTACGACTCCGCGGCGGTCTGCACGCCGTAGGCCCCGTTGCCGAAGTATATCTGGTTGAGGTAGAGGCTCAGTATCTCGTCCTTGTCGAGCTCCTTCTCTATCCTGTAAGCCATGATCGCCTCCCTGACCTTCCGGGAGAGCTTCCTCTCGGAGGTCAGGAAGCTCTTGGCGAGCTGCTGGGTTATGGTGGAGCCTCCCTGCACGACCTTCCCGGCCCGGATGTTCTTTATGAGCGCGCGGAATATGCTCATGTAGTTTATGCCCTCGTGCTCGAAGAACTGCGCGTCCTCGGCGGCGAGGAAGGCCTTGATGAGGTGCGGGGGCATCTTGTTGAGAGAGACCACCACCCTGCGCTCGATGTAGAACTCGCCGATGAGCCTGCCGTCGTGCGAGTATACGTTGGTGACGAGGTTCGGGTGGTACCCTTCGAGCGTGGCTAGAGAGGGGAGGTTGCGTGTGAAGTAGTAGTATGTCCCGGCCAGTGAGAGAACGGCGAAAGCCGCCAGTATAAGAAAGTATTTTAGGTACCGCATATCCTGAAAATATAACAGAAAACGGGGTGGTAAAGCAAGGTAAAGCCCCGCGGCCGGCGGTTTTTTTTAGACCCCGGCCCCGCGGCGGGCGTTTTACTGGATTTTGAGGGTGGTGAAGGTTCTCGTATTTGGTGAACCTCGATATTCTCCCCCTCGGGGAGAGGGGCCGCGGCGGGTTTTTCAATGCCGTTTGCGCGCCCCTCTTAAGGGCGCTTCGCACCCTGAGAACCGTCACGGCGCGCTCACCAGCTCTTCCCAGAGCGCCGCTCGCTCTAATAACCAGTATATTTTTTTATACAAGACCACTTCCATTCTGTCATTCTGATCGAGGCGAAGAATCTCTGCGTTGAAGAAAGCCGAGGGCAGGGATTCTCTGGTCGCGTTCGCTCCCTCAGAATGACACATTCAAAGAGACGGTTCTACCGGGCGGCCCGGCCGGCCGGAAAACGCCCTATGCCGCCCCCTTTGCCTATTGAAATAAAAGGGGTTTTGCGTTAAATTGGTCTATATGGTCAGACTCGAAGATATACTGGAGAGGGTCGCCGCCTACAACCCGTCCGCGGACCTCGACCTCATAAAAAAGGCGTACGTCTTTTCCGGCGTCGTCCATCAGGGGCAGACCCGGCAGTCGGGAGAGCCCTACCTTACCCACCCCATAGAGGTCGCCAACATACTGACCTCCCTGAAGATGGACTCCCAGTCCATAGCCACGGGGCTGCTCCACGACACCGTGGAGGACACGCACACGACCGTGGACAGGATTGAGGAGCTCTTCGGCCCCGACATAGCCGCTCTCGTGGACGGCCTTACCAAATTGAGCCGCATGACCTTCGACAGGAAGGAGGACCGGGAGGCCGAGAACTTCCGCAAGATGATACTTGCCATGGGCAAGGACATCAGGGTCATCCTCATAAAGCTCGCAGACAGGCTCCATAACATGAGGACCCTCGGGGCCCTCGACCCTGCCAGGCAGAAAAAGATCGCCCGCGAGACGCTCGACATCTACGCCCCTCTGGCCAACAGGCTCGGCATAGGGTGGATGAAGACGGAGCTCGAGGACCTCGCGTTCTTCTACCTCGAGCATGACAGGTACACGACCCTGAAGCAGAGGGTCGAGAGCGAGAATGATTTTCGCCACAACTACATCGTAAAGGTCAAGTCCATCATCGAGGAGAAGCTCAAGGAGCACGGCGTCGAAGGCGAGGTGACCGGCAGGCCCAAGCAGATATACTCCATATACAAGAAGATGGTCGACCAGGACGTCGACTTCGAGAACATATACGACATCATCGCCTTCAGGATAATCGTAAACGACGTGAAGGACTGCTACGAGGTCCTTGGCATCATACACTCGCTATGGAAGCCGGTGCCCGGAAGGTTCAAGGACTACATAGCCATACCCAAGCTCAACATGTACCAGTCGCTGCACACGACCGTCGTGGGGCCGCACGGCGTCAGGATGGAGGTGCAGATAAGGAGCGAGGAGATGCACCGGGTGGCGGAGTACGGCATAGCCGCGCACTGGAAGTACAAGGAGGGCAAGGCGCTCCAGAGCAAGGAGGAGAAGAGCTTCGCGTGGCTCCGCCAGCTCCTCGAATGGCAGAAGGACCTGAAGGACTCCGACGAGTTCATGGAGACGCTAAAGGTCGACCTCTTCCCGGAGGAGGTCTTCGTCTTCACCCCCAAGGGAGCGGTAAAGGAGTTCTCCGTCGGGGCCACCCCCGTGGACTTCGCGTTCTCCATCCACACGGACGTGGGCAACAGGTGCGCCGGGGCGCGCGTGAACGGCAAGATGGTCCCCCTGAAGTACAAGCTCAGGAACGGGGACGTGGTGGAGATAATCACGTCCGCGTCCCACCACCCGAGCAAGGACTGGCTCAAGTTCGTCGTTAGCTCGCGCGCAAAGACCCGCATAAGGCAGTGGATAAAGACCGAGGAGCGGGAAAAGTCCATCGACCTCGGCAAGGAGATCTGCGAAAAGGAGTTCAACAAGCACGGTCTCGAGTACGGCAAGCTGCTCAAGGCCGGGGAGTTCGAGAGGATAGCAAAGGAGCTCGGCCTCGGCGGCGGGCTCGACAGCCTGCTCGCCAGCGTGGGCTACGGCAAGGTCTCGGTCCATCAGGTGCTCACCAGGATACTCCCGCCAGAGAAGCTCAAGGAGAGGCAGAAGTTCTCGTTCCGCAGCATGATAGACAAGTTCAAGGGCGCAAGGGCCGAGAAGAACGCTATTATCGTCCGGGGCGAGGAGGATGTGATGGTCAGGTTCGCGCGCTGCTGCAACCCGCTTCCCGGCGACGATATAGAGGGCTTCCTTACCCACGGGCAGGGTGTCTCGGTACACGCCGCCAACTGCGCCAACCTGCTCAACATCGACGAGGACCGCAGGATAGAGGTGGCGTGGGACAAGAAGGTGAAGACCACGAGGCCCGCCAAGATAGAGGTGATATGCAAGAACGAGAAGGGGCTGCTCGCCGAGATAACGAGCGTGATGAGGTCCGCTGACGCCAATATATCGAGCGCGGAGATAAGGACCAACCAGGAGAACAGGGCGGTGTGCACCTTCGAGGTAGAGGTCCGCGACCTCGGCCACCTGAACTCCATAATGAATTCGCTGCTGAGGATAAACAAGGTACTGAAGGTGGAGAGGCTCACGGGCCTCCAGAAGACCAACGAGCAGGAGATAGCCTTATAACCCGGACAATGCAGGGGGGCGCTTATGTTGAAGGAAGAGGTGAGGACGCAGAGGGCACCGGAGGCGATAGGTCCGTATTCTCAGGCGGTAAGCATAGGGAGATACGTCTTCCTGTCCGGGCAGATACCCATAGACCCGGCCACGGGGGAGGTGGAGACAGGCCCCGTCGGCGACCAGGCCCGCCGGGTGCTCAGAAACCTTCAAGCCGTCGTCGAAGAGGCCGGCGCGACCATGAACGACGTCGTCAAGACCACGGTCTACCTTACGGACCTGATGCTCTTTGCGGATGTAAACGAGGTCTACACGGAGTTCTTCAGCAAGCCGTACCCGGCGCGCGCCACCGTGGAGGTGAGCGGACTGCCAAAGGGCGCAGACGTGGAGATAGACGCCATAGTGGTCATAGGGGACGGGGTTTAGCTCAGGCGCGGTATGGACGGGAAGTAAAAAAGGCCCCGCTATGCGCGAGGCCTCCCGGATTGACAGACGCTTCCATATGAAAAGGGGCCTGAACGAACAGGCCCCCGGACTGACAGGGCCTGAATAAGCAGGCCCCGAACTAATTGCCTGAATAAGCAGGCCCCGAACTAATTGCCTGAATTCGCGGCCCCCGAACTAATTGCTTGAATTGACGGTCCCCGGAGTGATTGGCCCCTGAATAAGCAGGCCCTGGACTGACAGGCCCCGGGTGGATGGGTGGTGAGGGAACGGGCCGCATCGGCCCGTCGGGGCCCGATAGCCCCCTCAGGCCCCTGATGGGCTCAGGCGGACTTCTGGACGGCGCCGGAGCGGATGCACCTGCTGCAGACCTTTATCTTCTCGACCCTGCCGTTCCTCAAGGCGCGGACGCTCTGGAGGTTGGGGTTCCATCTCCGTTTAGTCTTGTTGTGGGCGTGGCTTACGTTGTTTCCGAAGACCGGGCCCTTCCCGCATATCTTGCATGTGGCTGCCATGATAAAAAACCTCCAGCGAATTAATTTAAATTTTCAGTGACGAATTCCCGGCGCTTTCGGCGCAAAAATCAAGATGGACTTTGATACCCCGGAGCTTCGGGAAACTCTATAATCTAAAAAAATTAGCACATGAAACCGGTCTTTGCAAGCCTTTTATTTTTCTGGGACGGGAAAAGACGGAAAGCCGCTGGCCGCGCTCAAGCGGGGGCCGATTTTACCGAACTGAAGAAAACGGCGTCTGCCGGACCCTGCCTATGAAAAAACGCGCATATCTGCTCACGGCCATACTGGCCCTCGCTTACGTACTCCACCTTTTCTTCGGCTTTGCCGAGGCGGCGAGGGGGTATGGGCCCTCGGCCGGGAGGGCCGACGCGGTAGTAGTCCTCACCGGGGGCAGGAACAGGGCCCAGGAGGGGCTTCGTCTCCTGAGGGAGGGGAGGGCCGGCGTGCTGGTCCTGAGCGGCGTGCACAGGGACGCCGGTATCGGCTCCATCTTCATGAATAAGATCGATGATAGCGAGCGGGCCCGGACCATTCTCGACAAGGTCTCCCGGAGCACCTACGAGAACGCCGTGCAGACCAGAAGGCTGGTGCTGGAGCGCGGGTGGGGCTCGATAATCCTTCTCACATCGGCGTACCACATGAAAAGGGCCGACTTCATCTTCAGGAAGGTGATGCCGCCGGGCACGCGTATTGAGAACCACAGTGTCTCGACACCCAACTACGACGAGCAGAGGTGGTGGGGGGAGGGCAGCCTCGCGGTCGTGGTGCCCGAGTTCCTGAAGTATTACTGGTACATGGGGAAGTTTGCGCTGGAGGGGTGAGGGGGGCGTTGTGAGTGCGGCTAAGAATCTCCGGGTTGCCGGGATTCTTCGGCCGCTTTATCTCCCTTAGAATGACAACACTCAAAGAGGACTTCCCCCTTTTTAAAGGGGGATTGAGGGGGATTTGTATTTGGCGTTTGAGAACCCCCCCTTCGGGGAGAGGAGCAGCGGGGGGCTTCCTGCGCCTCTGAATAACAACGATAAACCCCCCTCAACCCCCAATCTAAATCTCCAGACTCTCCCCCGGCTTGAGTATCTCCACCCTTACCGGCCAGCCTTGCAGCTTTTTCTTGAACTCCTCCGGGTCCTGTTTTATCACGTCGAAGGTGTTGTAGTGCATGGGCACGGCTATCTTCGTCTTGAGCATGCCGACGGCCCTCGCGGCGTCGTCTATGCCCATGGTGAAGTTGTCGCCGATGGGCAGGAGCGCGCAGGTGATGGCGTTCGTGTCGCCGATAAGCGCCATGTCCGTGAAAAGCCCGGTGTCCCCGGCGTGATAGACGGTCCTCTGGTCCATCGTTATGAGAAAGCCGCATGGGTTGCCCACCGCCCCGGTCTCCGTGGTGGAGCCGTGGTGTGCTATGGTGAGCTTCACCCTGCCGAACGGGAAGTCGTAGGCGCCTCCTATGTGCATGGCGTGGCCCGTCGCGCCCTTTGAGGTGCAGTAGTTGACAAGCTCGAAGGGGGCGATGACCGGGGCGTTGTTTGCCTTGGCAATCTCCACCGCGTCGCCGAGGTGGTCGGCGTGGCCGTGGGTGACGAGCACGGCGTCGACCCTGACGTCGGCCGGGGTTATGTCGGCTGTGGGGTTCCCGTTGAGGAAGGGGTCTATTATTACGCTCCCCGATGCGGATTCTATGGTGAAGCACGAGTGTCCATGGAATGTAATCTTCACATCATCCCTCCTTGTTGAGTTTCAGCCGGCCGTTGAAAGGCGGCCGGCCGGCGCAATCCATGTATGGATTGCCAGATTGCGACTCCGAGAGCCGGGCGATTCGTGAGATCCGGACGGGTTCGTTCCTGCCAGACAGTAGTTGAAAAAACCATGGGTGGACTTTTTCAACTCACTGTTAAAAGCCTCTGGGCTTTATGCCGTTTTTTCTGAGCAGGGCCGTGGTTACGCCCTCTCCGGGCGCCGGGGCGCCGTCCATTGATATGGTGCTTACGCCGCACGATGGGCTGTTCTCCTTGAGGAACGCCTCTCTTGAGCCGCACAGCCCGGCTATCCTCAACACCGCCTTCGCCCCTCTCTGGAAATTTTCCGTGACGTCTGTGCCGTGCTCGTCCACGACCCGGCCGTTGTTTAACTCCGCTCTGGGCCTCGGCGTCGGCAGCCCGCCGAGCTGCTCAGGGCAGACGGGTATGAACGGACGGCCCTCGAGCAGGCGCGCGGTCTCGGCGCTCGGGGCGCTGCCTCCGTCATGCCTCGTATCAAGTCCGACAAGGCAGGCGCTGACGATTACGGGGGTCTTGATGTCCATATTTTTATCGGTTGTTTTTTGGTACGAGCCGGATGAACAACATATATTCTCCCCTTCGGGGAGAAGCCGCGGGGGGCCTTTTCTTCGCCGTTTGCGCCCCTGCACGCGGGGCGCTTCGGTGATTAGGCTCGCTCTGCTGGGGCCGCCTCTTCCCCGCTCGCGCGCCCCGCTAAAGGTCGCTACGCGCCCTGAAGACCACCCCGGTGCGCTCACCCGCCTCTTCCCGAAGCGCCGCTCGCTCTAATCACCCGTATATTTTTTAAGACAAAACCCTGAAAACTGTCATTGCGAGCGAGTGAGCCAAAGCCCTGAGCGTAGTGAAGGGGAAGCAATCCCGTCGCTATTCCCCCTCGAAGATCTCGGCCCTGGGGTTCTCGACGGCCCAGCCCGAAGGCGAACCGCCCCTGACGTAGACCCTCCTGCCCTTGACGGTAAGCCTCCCCTCCGAGAGGAGTTGTATGGCTTGCGGGTATATCCTGTGCTCCTCGGCGAGTATCCGGGCGGAGAGCGTCTCGGGGGTATCGTCGTCGAGCACCGGGACGACGGCCTGGGCGATGACCGGCCCGCTGTCGACACCCTCGTCGACGAAGTGCACGGTGCATCCGGAGAACCTCACCCCGTGCTCAAGGGCCTTTTTCTGCACGTCGAGCCCCGGGAACGACGGGAGAAGCGACGGGTGTATGTTCACCACCCGCATGGGGAAGGCGTCGAGAACCGCCTTCGTTATGATCCTCATGAACCCGGCGAGCACCACCAGCTCCACGCCGTAGCCCTTGAGGACGCGCGCTATCTCGGCGTTGAAGGCCTCCCTTCCGGGGAAGGCCTCTGCGGTTATCACCTCGGCGGGGATGTCGCCCCTCTTCGCCCTCTCAAGGGCGAAGGCCCGCGGGTTGTCGCTCACCACGACGCTTATCCGCGCGTCGAGGCGCCCGGAGCCTATGGCGTCCATTATCGACTGTAGGTTGGTGCCGCCTCCGGAGGCGAGCACGGCTAACTTTACCATAGCGGGCAAGCCCCTAATCCGTGTATTCGACATGGGGCGCCTCTCTTGCGCCCGCCTTCGCTATCTCGCCTATGAGGTACGGGCGCTCCCTGAGCGCCTTGAGCCTCTTCATTACGCCGGGGGCGTCCTTGCCCCTTACCACGAGCACGAACCCTATCCCGCAGTTGAAGGTCCGGAGCATCTCGGAGGCGTCTATGCCGCCGCCCTGCTGGATGAGCCCGAAGACCTTTGGCACCGGCCACGAGCCTTTCTTTATCAGCGCCTTCGTGCCCTTGGGCAGCACCCTCGGTATGTTCTCGGTAAAGCCGCCGCCGGTTATGTGTGCCATGCCGAGGACGTTGGACTCGGCGAGGAGCTTCAATACCGGCTTTACGTAGATGCGCGTGGGGGCGAGGAGCGTCGAGCCGATGTCCTTTGAAAAGCCCACGGGCCTGTCCTCGGGTTTCAAGCCGAGCCGCTCGAAGACGACCTTGCGCGCCAGAGAGTAGCCGTTGCTGTGGAGCCCGCTCGATGCGAGCCCTATGACCGCGTCCCCCGGCCGTATCTTCGAGCCGTCTATTATCTTCCTGCGCTCTACCACGCCAACGGCGAAGCCCGCCAGGTCGTACTCGCCCTTTCTGTACAGGCCGGGCATCTCCGCGGTCTCTCCGCCTACAAGGGCGCACCCCGCCTGCCTGCACCCGCGCGCCACGCCCTTTACGACCTCGGCCGCGCTCCGCGCATCGAGCGCCCCCGTGGCGAAGTAGTCGAGAAAGAACAGAGGCTCCGCGCCGTTTACGAGTATGTCGTTGACGCTCATGGCGACGAGGTCGACCCCTACGGTATCGTGCCTGCCGGTGGCGAAGGCGAGCATCAGCTTCGTGCCTACGCCGTCGGTGGAGGAGACGAGCACCGGATCCTTCATGCCACAAAAGCGCGCGGAGAAGAGCGCACCGAAGCCGCCCACGCCGCTCAGCACCTCTTTGCGCGAGGTGGCCTTTACGGCGGGCTTTATCAGTCCGACGAGGCGCGCCCCCTCCTCGATGCTCACGCCCGCGTCTTTATAGGAAAGTCTCTTTTTCATGGCCGATAGATTAATCCAATCTTTTATTAAAGTCAATGCCCCCGCGGGCTTTTTGACATCACAATAGCGTAAAGACCTTAACCACCCAATTTTACAGCACTGGGGACAAGAACAGCACATTCTAATGTGCACTATCGCACAGTATCATGTGCAAACTCATTAACTAAAATTTTAGACCGGGTTCACTTCATGTCGAAAACCTTTTATTATTCTTGACATTTTTGTTGCTCCCCTTCTTTGGCACGTAGATTGCAACATAAAATATTAAGCAGATAAAACCGTATTTTTTTCGCAGGGGCATTCAACGCGTCCGGGAATGCCTGTTTCAAAGCATGTGACAGCCTTTACATGCAGCTTGATCGAAGAGTCTTTCCTGACGGGGACGGCCATGGACCAGGGTCGGATAAAAAGGGCAACAACGCCTTACGGCCTACAATAACTTTTCTCTTTTGGGTAGTCCACAAAAAACGCAACAACAAACAGGGAGGAAGAAAATGCGTATCACGGAGATCAAGGTATTGCCTGTGGATGGGGATGAGAAGCTCAAGGCGTATGTGACCATCAAACTTGATGACTGCTTCGTCGTTCGCGACATGAAAATCATAAAGGGGACTACCGGGTTCTTTGTGGCCATGCCGGCCAAGAAGATGAAGGACGGCACGTACAGGGACCTCGTCCACCCGCTCGACAAACCCACGAGGCAGAAGCTCGAGGAGCTTGTCATGGATGAGTTCAAGAAGACGCAGGAGTTCAAGGACACACCTCTGGCGGTCTGACCCTTCGGGTCGGCCGCCGTTAAAAGCCAGTTTATATATTCCGGGGCAGGCTGTGGGAGCATCGGCCTGCACTTTGAAACGTTATTCAAGCTCCGGTCGTTTTGTAGAAGGCCGGCCGGCCTCGCAGGGGATG
>JBHHYT010000047.1:0-17687 GCA_046757705.1 Thermodesulfobacteriota bacterium | reverse complement strand
TCTATTTTACCCACCCGCCCGCCGGCGCCCCCGGGGGGGGCCCCACTCCTCTGAAACGGGCCGCCGTACGGGGACGGCCCGAGTGCTGGCCCTTTGCCCTAACCCATGCTTACGGCAAAGGCCGTCAGCCTCTGCGTCGCCCTTATCCCCCTCGACTCGCCCTTTTCTACGAAGACCATATTCCCGGCCTTGACCTCGACCTCCTTGCCCTCCACGGTCATGACCCCCTCGCCGCTCAGGAAGTAGAATATCCCGGTGCCGCTCTGGTGCGGGGCTATCTCCTGGCCGGGCTCCATGCAGATAAGAGGCACCTTGTACTCCGGGCGCACCCGCAGTATCCTCGGCATGAACTCCGCCGCGAAACCGACCCTCTCGTTTACATCGATAATCTCCATCTCTGTAGCCTCCTCTTCGTTTTTAAGGATCAACCGGCCCTCGGGCCGGAATTTATTAACTAACACAAAAAGGGTGGGCTTCCAACAGGAGTTTTTCCGGAGTTGCCGCCTCTTCCCAAAGCGCAGCTCGCACCAGCCGTGTGTTGAAAAAATCCGTCCATGGCTTTTTCAACTACTATCTGGACGGGGTGCATGTGTAAAGACAGACCTTTTCATGTCATTCTGAGGGAGCACAGCGACCGAAGAATCTCGTATTCAGGCGGCAGATGCACCTGGAGATTCTTCGCTTCGCTCAGAATGACAGGCACCTTGAGACAATCAGACCGCTCCCCGGGTAGAGGGTGAGGACGAGGGGTTGCAGACTGCTTTTGCCACGGGTGATTATAAACCCTCCCCCATCACGGGGGAGAGCAAAAAACCCCGTCCGGCCCTGCCCGCATGCCAGGATGCACCCGCGGAAAGAAATCCCTTGACTTTACAATCAAACGTTTGTTTTAATCAGCCGTATGAATAATGAGCCCATCCCGTCCACAAAGGAGAAGATACTCGACACCGCGGAGCGGTTGTTCTCGGAGTCGGGCTACCACTCCACCTCCCTGCGCGCGATAACCGGCGCCGCCGAGGTGAACCTCGCGGCCGTCAACTACCACTTCGGCTCAAAGGAGGCGCTGCTCGAAGCGGTCATCGAGCGCAGGCTTACGCCTCTGAACAACTCGCGCATCGAGATGCTCAACGCCGTGCGCTCCGAGGCCGCGCGCAGCGGCTCGGCCCCGGCGGTCAGGGATATCATGTACGCCTTTATCGAGCCGACGCTCCGGTTCAGGCAATCGGGCAAGGGCATGGAACACTTCATGGCCCTGCTCGGACGCGCCATGGTCGAGCCGGACGATACCGTAAAGAAGAGGTTCCTGCGGCTCATGGGGCCGTTTATAGACCTGATGCTCGACTCGCTCAAAAGGGCGCTGCCGGAGCTGCCCCAGGAGATGCTCGTAAACAGGTTCCACTTCACCATAGGCTCGCTCTTCTTCACGATGCACGCCTGCTGCCAGTCCTCGCTGCCGGAGGGCTTGAGGCTCAAGGGGCCCCTGACAGACGAGCTTGTCGACTTCGTAACCGCCGGGATGGAGAGGATATGAAAAAAGCCGTCTTTATTCTTTCGGCCTTTATGGCGCTCGCGACGCTCGCCGGGTGCGGGGTGCACGGCCTGAGACTGGCCGACATCACCAGGGGCATGCCGGACGTCTTCTCGGAGGGCGAGGACGCGACCCCCGCCGGAGAGGCAGGCAGGTGGTGGGAGCGGTTCGAGGACCCGGGCCTCAACGCGCTCATGGAGGAGGCCTTCGCCAACAACCTCGACCTCATCGTCGCCGAGCAGCGCCTCGCGCAGACCGAGGCCGTAGCGCGCGCCACCGGGGCCGCCGAATGGCCGCAGGTCGAAGCCGGGGCCACGGGGGGCAGGCAGAGCTTCGGGGTGAGCGCCGGGAGCTCCAGCCTTTCCGCCGCGGGGTTTAATACGGGCGACTTCAGGCTTTCCGCCACCGCGAGCTACGAGCTGGACCTGTGGAAGAAGATAGCATCGAGGGCCAGGGCCGCCAGGGCCGACGCGCTGGCCTCCAGGGAGGACATCAAGGCCCTCTACATAAGCATATCCGCACAGCTGGCCGACCTGTACTACCTCGCCATCGAGCAGAAGGCGCAGCTCGAGCTTGCCGACCGGACCATAGCGGCCTTCGAGGAGACGCTTGCGAGGGTCGAGAGCCGCTACCGCGCGGGGCTCGTCCCGGCGCTCGACCTGTACCAGTCGAGGCAGAACCTCGCCACGGCAAAGGCGGCGCGCCCGGCGTTCGAGTCCAACCTCGACAGGACGCGCCACGCCATCTCGGTGCTCCTCGGCCGCTTTCCGGGGGCCGAACTGGCAGCGCAGGGCTCGGTCCTGCCGGAGCCGCCGGAGTTCCATGTCGGCCTTCCGAGCAGCCTTCTGCGGCGCAGGCCCGACATCGAGGCGGCGCGCCTGCGTGTGGACGCCAGCGACTACAGGGTGGCAGAGGCCATGGCGGACCGCTTCCCCTCGTTCAACCTCATAGGCGAGTACGGGGGGGCGAGCGACACGCTCGGCACCATACTCGAGTCACCGAACATATTCTGGAACGTATTCATACAGGCGGCCATGCCCGTGATCGACGGCGGCAGGCGCAAGGCCGAGGTCGAGAGAACGGACGCCGCCTACAACGAGGCGCTTGCCCGCTACCGAAAGGCGCTTCTCACGTCGTTTCAGGAGGTGGAGGACGCCCTCTCCTCCGCCAGCGCCTCGAAGGAGCGCATAAAGATGCTCGAGGAACGGGTGCGCGCCTCGGAGAGCTCCCTGAGGCTCGCGCTCGACAGCTACATGGCCGGGCTCAGCGATTACCTGCCGGTGCTCGCGGCCCAGCAGGGCTACTACGACGCAAGCAGCGCTCTGCTTGCCGCCAGAAGGCAGCTTATCTCCGACCGCATAGCGCTGGCGCGCTCCCTCGGCGGGCAATGGGCCGACAGGGCGGCTGAAAAAATGACGATAGGGAGAACAGGAAGAAAGGACTTCATGAGATGAGCACTCGGAGCAGCATCATTAAGATAATCCTGCCGCTTGTGATAATACTCGTCGGCGCGGGGGTGATGGCGGCGCTGGTCAAGAACAGGCCCGCCCCTAAGAAGAAGGTGAGGGACGACCCCGGGGCCCTGGTGCGCGTCATCGAGGTGAAGAAGGCCGACCGCCGGGTGGCGGTAAAGGGCACCGGAACGGTGCAGCCCGCGCGCTCGGTGAAGGTGATACCCCAGGTCAGCGGACGGGTGCGGAGCATCAACCCCTCTCTCGTCGCCGGAGGTTTCTTCAGGGACGGGGAGCCGATGTTCGGCATAGATGACGCCGACTACCGCCTGGCCGTGGAGAGGGCGGCGGCGGCGAAGATAAGGGCCGAGTACGAGCTTACGCGCATGGAGAGCCAGGCGCTCGTTGCGCGCGCAGAGTGGGACAGGCTCGACAAAGAGGACAACGGCGGGGCCGAGCCCAACCCGCTCGTGCTCTACGAGCCGCAGTTGAAGGACGTCAGGGGCGCCCTGAGGGGCGCGTCCGCCGCGCTCGAACAGGCGAAGCTCGACCTCGAAAGGACCACCCTGCGCGCCCCGTTCAACTGCGTCGTCCTCTCAGAGAGCGTCGATGTCGGCCAGTACATAAGCCCGGCCACGGCGGCCGCCACGCTCGCGGGCACCGACGAGGCGGAGGTAATAGTCCCGCTGCCGCTCGACGATATGGCCTGGGTAGAGGTGCCGCGCTCACCCGGGGCCACGGGCTCTCGCGCCGTGGTCGCGATGGACGTAGCCGGGGCCAGGCACACCTGGGAGGGCACGGTCATACGCTCCCTCGGAGAGGTAGACCCCAACGGGCGGATGTTGCGCGTGGTGGTCTCGGTCCAAGACCCTTACGGACTTTCGAGCAAGGCCCCGGGGCGCCCTCCGCTCGCCTTCGGCGCGTTCGTCGAGGTGAGGATAGACGGGAAAACCGCGCACGGCGTGGTCACGATACCGAGGGGGGCGCTTCGCGACGGGTCCACGGTATGGACGGTGGACGAGGAGAACAGGCTCAGGATAAAAGAGGTGGAGCCGCTTCGGGTCGAGCACGAGGAGGTGCTCCTTGCAAAGGGGCTCGAGGGCGGCGAGAAGGTGATAATAACCACCCTCTCCGGGGCGGCCGACGGCATGAAGCTGCGCCCCTTCTCTGACGGCAAAGGGAGAGAAGGCCTGTGAAGTCAGCCATAAGATGGATGGCGCACAACCACGTCGCCGCCAACCTCCTGATGATGGCCCTCGTCGTCGGGGGCCTCGTGATGGGCATCTCCATCAAGCAGGAGGTCTTCCCTGAGATAGCGCTCGACAAGGTGCAAGTCACCGTGGCCTACCCCGGCGCCGGCCCCGAGGAGGTCGAGGAGGGCATCATCCTCAAGATAGAGGAGAACCTCAGCGGCGTCAACGGCATCAAGGAGATAAAATCGGTCGCCAACGAGGGCTACGGCACCGTCACCGCAGAGGTGCTCCAGGGCGAGGACGTGGACCTCGTCATGCAGGACGTCAAGGCCGAGGTCGACCGCATCACCACCTTCCCGCGCGAGGCCGAAAAGCCGGTAATAACAAAGCTCGTAAGGCGCTCGGAGGTCATCTACGTGGCGGTCTACGGGGACCTGCCGGAGCGGAGCCTGCGCGAGTACGCGGAGAGCGTCAGCGACGACCTGCTGGCCCTGCCCCAGATAACGCAGACCGAGCTTGCCGGGGTGCGCCCCTACGAGATATCCATAGACGTGCCGGAGGACAGCCTGCGCAGATACGGCCTTACGCTCGACGCGATAGCCGAGCGTGTAAGGCGGGCCTCCATAGACCTGCCCGCGGGCACCGTCAAGGCCGCCGGCGGCGAGATACTGATACGCACCAAGGAGAAGCGCTACAAGGGCTACGAGTACGCGGACATAACGATAGTGCACAACCCCGACGGCTCGGACGTAAAGCTCGGGGATATCGCCAACGTGCGCGACTCCTTCCGAGAGACCGACGAGTTCTCGGTCTTCGACGGCAAGCGCGCGGCCCTCGTGGCGGTCTACCGCCTCGGCGAGCAAAAACCTACCGGGATATCCCGCGTGGTCAAGGACTACGTAAAGAGAAGGGGCGCGACGCTGCCGCCGTCCGTGAAGCTCGCCACGCTCAACGACCGCTCCGAGCTCTTCCAGAGCAGGCTGGACCTGCTCACCAAGAACGCCTTTCTCGGCCTCATACTCGTCTTCATAACCCTCGGGCTCTTTCTCCAGATAAGGCTCGCCCTGTGGGTCATGCTCGGCATCCCGATATCCTTCCTCGGCGCGCTCTTCCTGATGCCGGGCCTCGACGTCTCCATAAACATGATATCCCTCTTCGCCTTCATCCTCGCGCTCGGCATAGTCGTCGACGACGCCATAGTCGTGGGAGAGAACGTCTTCGACCACAGGAACAAGGGCAAGGGGTACCTCAAGGCCGCCGTGGACGGAGCGGTCGAGGTCTCCGGGCCGGTCGTCGTCTCGGTGCTCACGACCATCGCCACCTTCGCCCCGCTCATGTACATAAGCGGCAACATCGGCAAGTTCATACGCACCATCCCGCTCGTGGTCATCCCAATACTCGCCATCTCCCTCGTGGAGTCGCTCTTCATACTGCCGGCGCACCTCGGCCACGGCAAGCCGTCGAAGAAGCCGCACGGCATACTCGGCGCGATAGAAAGGGTGCGCCGGCGCTTCGGCGTGATGCTCGACTGGTTCGTCTCCGGCCCGTTCCTGCGCGCGCTCGGCCTGTGCGCCCGGAACCGCTACTCGACGCTCGCGGCGGCCATCGCCATACTGCTCGTCTCCGTGGGCCTCGTGGGAGGCGGGGTGGTGAAGTTCCGGTTCATGCCGGAGGTCGACGGGGACTTCGTGATAGCCTCCTTGAAGATGCCGATAGGTACGCCCGTGGAGGATACGGCGAAGGTGCAGGCGCTGATGGAGCACCAGGCGCGCAAGCTCGTAAGCGAGTACGACGCCAGGAGGAAGGACGGGACCTCCGTATTGCGCGACGTCTACTCCATCGTCGGCGGCTCCATAAAGAAGGGGCAGGTGGGCGAGGTCGACGGCACCGGGTCGAACATCGCCGAGGTGGCGCTGATACTTACGCCGAGCGAGATACGGAAGGTGGCGGCCACCGAGATAACCAACAGGTGGAGGAAGATGGTCGGCGACGTGCCCGGCGCGGAATCGCTGACCTTCGACTCGAACATCGTCCACTTCGGCGCGAACATCGACATACAGCTCGCGCACGACGACTTCAAGGTCTTGAGGAGCGCCGCGGACAGGATAAAGTCGACGCTGGCCGGGTACCCGGGCGTGGGAGACATAGCGGACAACTACTCGACGGGCAAAAAGGAGCTCAAGCTCCGCCTGAGGCCCGAGGCGCGCACCCTCGGCATAACCGAGGAGGACCTCGGCAGACAGGTAAGGGGCGCGTTCTACGGCGCCGAGGCCATGAGGTTCCAGCGCGGGAAGAACGAGCTGAAGGTCATGGTGCGCTACCCGGAGGATGAAAGGAAGAGCATAGGGGACCTCGAACGCATGCGCATCCGCACGCCCGGCGGCGGGGAGGTGCCCTTTGCGCAGGCCGCTTACGTCGAGGAAGGCAGGGGGTACAGCGCGATAAACAGGACGGACAGGAAGAGGGTCATCAACATAACGGCGAGCGTGGACAGCAAGACGGCCAACGCCGAGGAGATACTGGCGGAGATGAAGGGCACGGTCCTGCGGGGGCTATCAAGCGATTACCCCGGCCTGACCTTCGACCTCGAGGGCGAGGAGAAGGAGCGCAGGGAATCGATGGGGAGCATGAAGAGGGGCTTCGCCATGGCCCTGTTCGCCATATTCGCCATGCTCGCCATCCCGTTCCGCAGCTACAGCCAGCCGCTCATCATCATGGCGGCCATCCCCTTCGGCATAGTCGGCGCCATACTCGGCCACCTGATAATGGGCTACAACCTGAGCATTCTCAGCCTCTTCGGGCTCGTGGCGCTCTCCGGCGTGCTGGTAAACGACTCGCTCCTGCTCATAGACTACATAAACACGAAGAGGGAGGAGGGCTTGGACGCCCACCGGTGCGTGCTCGAAGCGGGCAGGAGGCGTTTCCGCCCGATACTGCTTACGTCGCTGACCACCGCCTTCGGCCTTCTGCCGATAATCCTCGAGACGAGCGTACAGGCGCAGTTCCTGATACCCATGGCCATAAGCCTCGGCTTCGGCATACTCTTCGCGACCGCCATAACGCTCATACTCACCCCCTCGCTCTACCTGATACTCGAGGACATAAGGGGGCTGTTCGGGCTCGCGCCGAGCCACAGCCGCGCGGCCATCGAAGAGGAGAAGCGGGAAGAGACGCTGACCTCCACGGATTAAGACGGGCCCTTTAACCGGCCGCTCCGTGGCCCACCCCGCCCCGAATGCCGTGCCCTTGCTCCGCCATGACCTTCTCGGCGAGCACCGATGCCTCCACGAGTGCCTTGTCAAAGGACTTCCTTATCCGGACGAGCTTCCTGTCCCTGTGCATGTACTCCCTGGCCATGAGATGCAGGGGCTGGCTGCCCATGCCCGCCAATATCGTATATACCCCGAGCTTCTCGAACTGAGCGAGGGCCGACTCGAGGTTTATAAGCCCGGTGATGTCCATCACCGGGACCTTGCGCATGTCGAGCACGACCACTCTGGCGTTGTTCTGGATGGTCATGAGCGCGCTTACGGCCGCCTGCGCCGCCCCGAAGAAGAGCGGCCCGGCTATCTCGTATATCAGAACGCCTTCCACCCTGGGCCTGTCCTCGGCCCCGGGTCCCTCGTCCACCAGACGCGCCTCGGTGACGTAGGCCATCCTTCTCATGAAGAGCAGGGCCGCGAGCATCACCCCTACGCTGACGGAGACCACCATGTCGAATACGACCGTCAGGCCGAAGCAGGTGAAGAGAACGGCCACATCGCCGCGCGGCGCGACGCGCACGGTGTGGAAGAAGTGCTTGGCCTCGCTCATGTGCCAGGCGACCCTCAGCATCAGCGCGGCGAGCGCCGCCATCGGCAGGTATCCGAGGTACGGGGCGAGCAGTAGTACCGATACGAGGATAAAGACCGCGTGCACTACCGCGGCCACCGGCGTCCTGCCCCCGAAACGGATGTTCGTGGCCGTGCGCGCTATGGCGCCTGTCGCGGCGAACCCTCCGAAAAAAGGCGCCACGATGTTGCCTATGCCCTGCCCGACGAGCTCCGAGTTCGGGTCGTGCCTCTGCCCGGTCATGCCGTCGGCCACTATCGCGGAGAGGAGGGACTCTATGGAGCCAAGCATCGCTATGGCGAAGGAGGCGAGCAGAAGCTCCTTTAAGACCCCCGGCGTAAAGGCCACCACGTGGTCGCCGGGGGCATGGAAGCTCCACGGCCATCCGAACGGAGGGAACCCGTGCGGCACGCCGTCGGGTGAGGCGGGTGTCCCGAAACGGTCCCTTATCGTCGCCACGTCCACGCCCGGGAAGAAGTGCTCTATCATCACGCCGATGAGCGCCGCGGCGATGAGGGCGAAAAGCGGAGCGGGTATCTTCTTGAAGACCCTGTTCCAGAAGGTGAGGATAAAGAGCGTAATGCCCCCCACGACGAGGTCCGCCGGCCTGAAGGTCGGCAGCGCCCTTGCGATGGCCGCGACCTTCTCGATGTAGTGCTCCGGCATAGGCCCCATGGTAAGGCCGAAAAAGTCCTTTATCTGCAGTGTGGCGATGACCACGGCGATGCCGGATGTGAAGCCGATGACGACCGGGTACGGGATGAACTGTATGAGGCGGCCGAGGCCCGCAAACCCCATGATAAGCTGTATCCCGCCGGCAAAGAGGGTGGCCACGGCGAGCCCGGCAAAGCCGAACTTAGCCGTTATGGGGACGAGTATGACCACGAAGGCCGCGGTGGGCCCGGAGACCTGCACGCGCGAACCCCCTATCAGCGCTATCAACGCCCCGGCCACTATCGCGGTATACAGCCCGTGCTGCGGGGGCACGCCCGAGGCTATGGCCAGCGCCATGGCGAGCGGCAGGGCCACGACCCCGACTATCGCGCCCGCCGAGGCGTCCTTCCTGAAGTCGTTGAAGGTATAGCCTTCCCTGAACGCCGAGGTCAGGGCCTGGGCCGGGTATGGAAGCTTCTCCGAAAATTCCGTTGCGCGGCGTGAGATCCTCTTTAACATTTTTCTCCTTCTTTTGAGTATTGTGTCGCGGGCCGGAAGGGACTGACCGGATACTGTCCGGCCCAAAAAAAAGAAGCGTGCCGCCAGAAGATGGCGGCACGCTTATATGGTGTTTTGATTGAGTTACCCTGGAATTCTTTACTCTCTATGTCACTACCCGGGACAGGCCGGGGCCGTCGTGGTCTTTCAACGCCCCCCGCACATCCGGAAGGCTACATATACAATAACACGGTTCGGAGGGAAATGCAATAAGAGGGAAAGTCCCCGCGGCGTCACTCCTTTATCCGGCGGATAAGCTCCTGCCACACCCGTGACGGGTCTTTCGAGAAGACCTCCTCAGGGGCGGCGTCCATGACGTACCACCCGCCCTGCAGCACCTCTATCTCGAGCTGCTGCGGGGCCCACCCGGCATATCCCACGTAGAAACGGAACTCGCCTTTTGCGCTGCCGTCGAGAAAACCCTCGACGAGCCCCCGGTTCGAGCTTGCGTAGACGTCCGCGAACAGGCGCGTCGAGCCCTCTAGCGCCTTGGCGGACCTTATCAGCATGACCATCCGGTTGGCGCCCACCGGCCCGCCGTACCAGACCTTCTCCCGCGTGCGCCCGATGCCCTTGACGCCGGGCAGCGCGGCGGAGAGCGTTACGTCGGTGGGGCGGTTGACGACGACGCCCACCGCCCCCTTCCAGCCGTAGTCGATAAGGAGTATGACCGTGCCGGAGAAGCTTGGGTCCCTCATGTGCTCGTTCGCGACGAGGAACCTGCCCTTTGCCGGGGCCTCCTTCGCCGGGAAGTGGTGCGGCGCCGGCTGGCCGGGCGGCGCCACGTTCGCCGTGGCGGCCCGGTACAACACCACCGGGGCCGCGAAAAAGGCGAGCGCGAGGAGGACGACCAGCCTCTGGCGGTATGGCGCGAAAGATCCTGTCACCCTCATAGCCTCTCGTAAACCTTTCAAAAAAGAACCCCCCTGGTACCCTTTCATAAAAACCGGCGCGGTCTCCACAGGAGACCGCGGCAGCCGGGGCAGGAGCGCACCCGTCAGGCCCCCTTGAGCCTCTCATGCAGTGGCACGAGCCGTGTCCTGTAAAGCCCTTTTATCCTCTCCTCCTCGTCCCCCAGCGGCTTTATCGCCACGAGGTCCATGACCTCGGCCGGCGTCAGTCCGGCCTTTCGCATCGTCTCCACCGTGCCCGTGACCATCCCGGCCAGCCCCTGCTCGACCTCGCGGGGGCCGAGGCCCAGAGAGGTGGCGATCCCGGCCAGCTCGAAGAGCTGGAACCAGAGGTAGGTGGGGCCTATGGCGGTCAGTATCGAGTACGCCTCGAGGTCTTCCTCCGGGACCTCCGGGCAGGCGCCGAGGCGCTCGAAGACGGCCTTGAGCGCGCCCTTCTCCTCTTGCGTCAGCGCACCGGAGAAGGCCACGGGGTTGTACCCGCTGTTGACGATGGACGGCGCGTTGGGCGTCATGCGCACGACCCTCTGGAAACCGCCGAGCATCTCGGAGATGCGCGACATCCTGCGCCCCGGCACGAGCGAGACGAGCACGGAGCCCGGCTCAAGCGCCCCCTTTATCCCGTCGAGCACGGCGTCCATCACCGCGGCGGGCACGGAGAGGAAGACGATATCGCACGCCGCCGCCGCTGTGTTTGGCCCCGCGGCAACGCACGGAAACTCTTTTTCAAGCCCGTGGAGCTTGGCGGCGTCCGGGTCGGAGACGACAACATCCGCCGGCATGGCCCCGGCCCGCTCGAGCCCCTTGAGGATGATCCTCGTAATCCTCCCTCCGCCTATAAAGCCGACTCTACTCTCCATGACCCTCCCCCTCTTCGATTGTCCCCCCCCTGGCGCGCGGCCCTCGTAACAGGCGCGTGGAGGGGCGGGACCGCCTTCTCCGTATAATAGGCCTTCAGCCCCCTGAATTCAACGGAAAAACTCTTCCGGCCCGCCGCCGTGGAGGGCGGGCGCCGGGGAGGGGAAAAGTAAAGAAAAGATTTATCGGTGGACTTGAAAAAAATGCTTGACTGCAAACAGATTATGTGAGACTAATAGATTAACTGAAGTTTCGTGAGTGTACATTGTTGCGTTGGCCGCCTGGAATGCCTCTTTGCGGTCTTTTTGTAAACATGCCTCCGTAATCTTCAAATCCAAATAAGGAGGCAGGACATCATGGCAAAAGGAACAGTAAAGTGGTTTAACGAGTCCAAGGGCTTCGGTTTCATCAGCAAAGAAGACGGTGATGGCGACGTATTCGTACATTACGCCGACATCCAGGACGAAGGCTTCAAGACCCTCAACGAAGGTCAGGAAGTAAGCTTTGACATCGTCGACGGCGCCAAGGGCCCCAAGGCTACAAACGTAATAAAGCTGTAATCAAAGACAGCGAACCCGAAAGGGCGGGACCGTTTTAACGGTCCCGCCCTTTTTCCATTTCCACCCCGGGAAAACCCGCCTGCTGCCCGCACTCTCAAAAAATATGATATAATGAAAGACCCCGCCGCAAGGCGGCGGGGCGACCCCCTCCCCCCCCCTCCACGCCGGGAGCCGGGGCAAAGCCGTTTCGGGAAAGACCTCAGGCGGCGGCCAGTCGGTCGAGGACCGGAGACCGCCATTACATAAAACAGTAGAAATGCAGAATCCCTGTACTATAAAGGAGACTACCATGCATCAAAACAGAAGGACCGTATTCAAACCCATACTCCTGATGCTCGTGCTCGCGGCCTTTGCCTTTTTTACGGCCGGGGCGGCGCTCGCAAAGGGCAACGGGCCGGGCCTGCGGGTCACGGTGAAGATAAGCCCGGAGCTCAGGGCACGCACGAACCCCGAGCAGGTAGTATTTGTCTTCGCAAAGGCCGTGCGCGGGCCCAGGGCCCCGCTCGCGGCGGTCAGGGCGCAGGTCAAGAACCTGCCGTTCACCGTAACGCTCGACGACTCGCGGGCGCTCACGCCGATGTTCAAGCTCTCGCGGTTCAAGGACGTCAGGGTATCGGCCCGTATCTCGCGAAGCGGGCAGGCGAGGAAGGGCAGCGGCGACCTCGAAGGCCTGAGCCCGGCGATAACGCTCGGCAGGGACAACACGCCGGTGACCGTCACCATCGACCACGTGGTGCCATGAGGGGAATCGACTGCGGCCCGTCCATACCCGTACCGGGTTCTCTACCACAGGAACCCGGAGTCAAAAAAGGGGTCGCAGCGAAGGCTGTAACCCATTGATCAAGTTGGCGTCCCAAACTGGATTCGAACCCGGAAGGGCGGGACCGTTTTACGGTCCCGCCCTTTTTCTATTCCCACCCCGGAAAGACCCGCCAGGGAGCCCCGCTCACCCGCACGCCCTCACGCCTGCCTGCCGCGCTTGACATCGGAAAAGCACACGGTATAGTTATTCTATTCTGAAAACTCGATTACTTCGAACCAGTGTAACGGCGGCTAACGTACCACATCCCGGAACAACTAACTGACCGGGCAGAGGAGGGAGCGCGTTATGAAAAAGCTTTTTGGATTCTTGGTCGTTGTAATGGGGCTTATTCTGACAGGTGGCCTGGCTTCTAACGCTTACGCAGAAGTCCAGCTTCCACCACAGGAGTCGATAGACTCGAGCAAGAGGGACGTCGAGGCCATCGTCGCGTTCTACGGTAAGCTGCAAGATGCTCTCAACAAGAAGGACCTGGCTGCCATCATGTCCTTCTACGCCGACGACTACAACCGTCAGGGCATCACAAAAAACACGATAAGGAACCTGTGGAAAAACATCTTCAACAACTTCGACCACCTCAACTCAACCCACATATTCAGCTCCGTGGTGGTAAAGGATAAAGACGCCGCCATCACCTGCACGGGCATGCTCCTCGGTATCCCGAAGGCTTCGAAGGACAAGAATTACGAGCAGATCGATAAATGGGCGAACATGGGGCACTTCCTTGCCAAAAGGAACGGCAAGTGGCAGATAATCGGCGGAGCGAGCCACTGGCTCGTGCAGCCCAAGCTGAAAGGCTACGGCAGGATCGAAAAATACGAGCTCGAGTTCCACCCGCTGTTCTAAGTTCTTGCACGCACGGCCGTGCGGTTGCGCTGCCGGAAACTCCGGCGCTTACGCCGATGTCCAGGCTCTCACGGTCCAAGGACGTGAAGGTAGCCGCCCGTGTCTCGCAAAGCGGTCAGGCAAGGTGAAACAAGGGCTGTCCCGCAAGGGACAGCCCTTGTTTCATGGCCGCGGCCTCATATGGCGTCCTTCAGGTATTTATTGAGTGAGGCAGGTTCCTTGAACAGCTCCTCGAACCTGCCATGCGCAACGGGCCTGCTCAACAGGTAGCCCTGAAGCTTGTCGCACCCGATGGACTTCAGGTACGCGGCCTGCTCCTGCGTCTCCACGCCTTCGGCAACGACCTCGACATCCATGCTGTGCGCCATCCTTATTATGGCCGTGACTATGGCCTTGTCATCCGAGTTTGTCAGAAGGTCACGGACAAACGACCGGTCTATCTTGAGCATCGCTATCGGCAACATCTTGATGTAGCTGAGCGAGGAGTACCCGGTGCCGAAGTCGTCGATAACGAAGCGCACGCCGAGCTCGCGAAAGGCGTTCATCTTCCGGACCGTCTCCTCGATGTTCCCCATCATCGTCTCTTCCGTAATCTCCAGCTCAAGGTGCTCCGGCCTCAGGCCCGTCTCCCTCAGGGTATCGGCCACCGTCTGTATGAAGTTTTTCTGCTTGAAGACCCTGGGGGAGATGTTTACCGCAACCGTTATCGCCGGGTGCCCTGCGGCCTGCCAGGCCTTGTTCTGCTCGCAGGCCGCCCTGAGCACCCCTTCGCTCAGAGGGATGATCATGCCCGTCTCCTCGGCGATGGTTATGAAGTCTCCCGGCGGCGTGAGCGTGCCGTCTGGCCGGTCCGCAAGCCTTACGAGGGCCTCCATGCCGACAAGCCTGCCTGTCCTTATGTCCACCTCCGGCTGGTAGTGCACCGTCAGGTCGCCATTTTCGATGGCCTTGCCGAGCCTGTGCTCCATCTTGAGGACCCCCTCGGCCTTCGTGGACATTACCTGCTCGTAGAGCTGAAAGTTGTTCGTGCCTTCGGACTTGGCGCGGTACATCGCGGTATCGGCGTTCTTGAGGAGCGTCCCGGTGTCCTGTCCGTCATCGGGGAAGATGCTTACGCCTATGGAGGTGCTGATGATGACCTCCTGGCCGTCTATCACTATCGGCTGCTTGATGGTATTCAGTATCTTTTCAACCACCAGGGGTATGTCATCGATATGGGCCACGTCCTGAAGCAGGATGGTGAATTCATCTCCTCCAAGGCGCGCCACCGTATCGCCGTCCCTGAGACACTCCTGCAGCCTCCCGGCCACCACCTTCAGGAGCTTGTCACCGAAGGCATGCCCGAGCGTGTCGTTTATTATCTTGAAGCGGTCGAGGTCGAGAAAGAGTACGGCGGCGGTCTTTTTCTGCCATGCCTCTCTAAGCAACACCTGCTCGAGCCGGTCCTTGAAGAGTATCCGGTTCGGGAGCCCGGTAAGATGGTCGTGATAGGCCATGTGCTTGATGGACCTCTCCGAGTCTTTCCTTACGGTAATATCACGGATCGTGCCGGTGAATACCATCTTTCCGTTCAGGTCGAAGCTGCTGATTACGAGCTCGATGGGGAATGTATCCCCGTTTTTACGGAGCCCCTGCAGTTCGATCATATGTCCCTGGACCTGGCTCTTGCCGGTCTCGCAGAAGCGCCGGACCCCATCGAGATGGCGTTGTCTGAACTCCATCGGTATCAGCTCGGTAAGGTTCTTGCCCTCCAGCTCTCCTTCCTCATACCCGAATATTCTCTCCGCGCTCCTGTTGCATTCTATTATACGGCTCTCCGTATCGGCGACTATGATGCCGTCAAAGGAAATCTCGTGGATCAGGCGGTACTTCGTTTCACTCTTTTTAAGCGCCTCTTCGCTGTTACGCAGGGCCTCCTCGCGCTGGGTGATAGCGGATACCATGCTATTGAAACCGGAGGCCAGGGCGTCTATCTCCGTGATCGACGACGGGGCCACCTTCCTCGAATAGTCTCCGACCGAGACACCCGCGAAGGCGCTGGAAAGCTCCCCTACGGGCTTGAGCATCCTGCCTATGAGCCATACCCCGAAGACGGCGCAGACCGCAAAGAGTATCACACCGAAGACCAACAGAGGGATCAACACCTTCATTATGGGGCCGGTTATCTGCTTGACGGGTATCTCTGAGACGATCCCCCAGGCGACCCTTTCGAGGAATACGCCGGTACCGAAGACCTTCTCCCCGTACAGGCCCACATATTCCTCGCTATTGTTCCAATCCTTCTGGGTGATAAGCCTCCTGACTATATTCAGGTTCGTAAGAAGCGTCCCCTCTGATTGTGCCGTCTTCCGGGAGGAGTTCAACAGCACGCCGCGGCCATCGATGAGGTAGATCAAGGCCCCGCGGTCCTCAAGCTTCTTCTGCACCTCCCTCCAGACCCCACCCACCTCGACGTTGGCGCTTATGACCCCGAGCGGGTCGCTCTTCGGCCCGACAGGGACGGATATCAAAAAAAACACCCCCTTCTCCTGCCGATGGGGGGTCCCGAAGTAGTTGCGGCCGTGCATGGGCACCACGAACTCAGGCCTTGAAAGCTGGCCGGAGAAGTCGTGGTCCTTGGCGCCGCCCGAAGCCTCGCCTTCGCCGTAAGCCGGGTTGTCCACGTGAGCAAGCGCCCGCCCATCTCTCGCGAACAGGGTTATGGAGTGCAGACTTTCCGTTACGCTGAAAAGGGAATCGATACTCCGGTACAGCGAGTCGTAGTCAACCTGGGCCTTGCTGCCGGCGGCACGTCCGAGGTCCCGGGAGAGGTTCCGGGCGAGGATATCGTTCTTGCTGTAGAGCAGCACAAAGAGATTTTCCACTTCGTGCTCGATACCATCCCTTACCTTCCGGATCTCTTTCACCTGCAGATCAAGGGCCGAGTCGAGCATCATGTTATAGGCCTTCCAGCCTATAACCGGGACGAGTATGATTATCGGCAACAGGGTCACAATGAATATAACGCCGTACCATGCCGTCCTCAGTGATGTTTTTTTCTTTCCGGTCATTCCGTGGCACTCGCTATCGCAGCCGCTTTATCCAGGAAGCGCCCATCGAAAAAGATCGAGGTGTCCCGGGGCATCTCCTTCCATAGCCCCATATCGACCAGTATGGCGGAGAACGCCTCGAAGTCCCTGGCGGTCGGGCGCATATCGCTGTAGTCGATCCAGTCCGGCGGCGTCGTAAGCACCTCCTCGAAGACCCTGGCGCTCGACCCCGTGTAGTCCTCGCCCATGACGGCGGCCGCGGCAGGGTTCGATTCTATGAAGCGGCCGGCCTTCAAGAGCGCCCCGACCAGTCTCTGCACCTTGTCGGGCTCCTGGTCGATGAACCTGTCGGTGACGAGAAATACATGGTCCATGTGCCCCTTCCAGATTTCCGGGGAGATGGCCGCCATCCGGCCTACGCCGAGGGTGATGGACTTGTTGGCCTCAGGCTCACCCACGACAAAGCCGTCTATCTCACCCCTTCTCAGGGCGTTTATCATGTCACGCGGCGGCATGCCCACAACACTCACGTCCTGTGCCGGTATGCCGTTGTTCTTCAGCACGAGGTGGAGGAGCACGTTGTGCTGGGAGTAGATGTGGGGAACGGCTATTATGGACTTTCGCCCGCGCAGCCCCTCGATGGACCCGACCTCTTTAGAGAGGACAAAGCCGTTTCCGTTACGGTCGCCCATCAGTACGATCTTGCCGGGAAATCCGTTCTTTATAAGGTCCATCGCAAGTGGAGAAAGTATGAAGGTGCCGCTCAATCTGCCGGCAAGCATATCCTTTACGACGACCTTCCAGTCGTGGTACTGGACCGCGTTGACTGTAAAAGAGGCGAGGTCCTTCTGGAACTTCTTCTCGACTATCGCGAGCGAGAGGTGCCCGCCGCAGATAACCCGCCCGACCCTTATTTCGGGTCGGGACGAAGCCGGCTTCGGGCTCCGCCCGGCAGGCCCGTCGCATGCGTACAGGAAGATAAGCGCAAAAAAAACCATCGCCATCCAGCTCAACCCTATTTTTCTCATAAGATTTCTCCACAAAGATGTTGTGTCGGCCCATATTTATTTAAGGGAGTATTGCCACATAATCTATCGGAAAAATTCAAGAAAACCTGAAGCATATACGGAAAAAACAGACTCCAAGGCCGGCAACCCGGAGCCTTGATGCAAATAAAAAAGGGGCCACAGCGAATGCTGCGGCCCCTTGATCAATATGGCGTCCCCACCGGGATGGGAGGCTTGCAGCCTCCCCGGCAGGGAAGTTTTCTCTCTTATAAAGCCCGCCTCGCCTGCGGCTGCGACGGGCACCCGGTCGAACCCTCCGGGTTCTCATCCCAGAGAAAGGCTGAAGTCGAAAAGGGTTGTCCCTTTAAGGGACAACCCTTTTCAATATGGCGTCCCCACCGGGATTCGAACCCGGGTCGCCGCCGTGAAAGGGCGGTGTCC
>JBHHYT010000046.1:0-17832 GCA_046757705.1 Thermodesulfobacteriota bacterium | reverse complement strand
GGGTCGCCCCAGTCGCCGCGGCCGACGGCCACTGCCTTGGCCTGCAGGCGCTTGAGCCTCAACGCCACCCTGCGGCCGTAGAGCACCATACCGAAGCCGAAGAGGATGAGCACTGGAAGCGTGGCCGAGACCGTCCAAGCCATCTCGGCGCGAAGCTTCCTGGTCAGGTGCTCCGTCGTGAATGAGACAGAGAGAGCACCGAGTGTCCTTCCGCCTGACTGAAGAAGGCTCACGACGCTGAAAGCGCCTCCCCCCCGCTCCAAGACCTCCGAAACACGAGAAGGCTCCGGACTGGTCAAAAGGTCGGGGAGGCCATACCTCTTTCCGTACTCTTCGAGGTTCGTATGCGCGACTACTCGACCATTAGGACTTATTACATAGGCCTCTATTATATGAAGCTCGCCGCGGCTCTCAAGCTCGTGCACCAGGGCATCGAGCAACACCTCGTCACCGTCTGCCATTGCCTGTGAAAAGGCGAGGCTTGCGGCCTGTATCATGCCATCAGACTGGCTCAGGGCGTCCGTATAGAGCCGTTTCCGGTTGAAGGCGTAAAGCGTTGTTATGATGGCGAGCGCCGAGATGAGCACGGAAAAGAAGACGACAAGGGCAAGGCGCCCCTCCAACCCAAGCCTTGTTGTTTTTGCCGCCGAAGCACCCATACCAAAGCCTCGCACTCACGCCGGGCGGTTCTTTCAAACGCGGCCGGCCTGCGCGCCCCTATATCCTCCTGTCAAAAGAGACCTCCACACCATGAAGCCCCCTTGCCTTCCCTACCCCCACCACACAGCACCCGACCTCCAGGGCTGAATGCTCCGGGTCTATCACGAGGCGCAGCCGGGCGTTCAGGACCACCCTGTTCTTTAACAACAGCCGCCCCCCTCCGGGGGTCAGGTTCTCAATGGCCGCCTCCTCGGTGAAGCTCTTGCTGAGGGCGTTGGCTCCCTTTACCAGCACCTTGAGCTTGCGCTTGGGACGTACCGGCCTGCGTCCATGTCCCGCCCCCCCGGACCTTCTCATGATGATCTCCGAGAGCTCTTCCATGGTATGGAAGACCCTCACCCCCTCGGCCCCCGCCTCCTCAACGACCCCGGCGAGGCCGGCCGTGCCGTTACCCTCGCGCCTATAGATACGGACTATGTAGGTGTCCATGAAAGACCTCCGTACCGCGGCCATGGTATGCGCGCACAGGCATGAGGCATGGACCTTGGTCCATGCCTCCCTTTTCTCCTAACCTGTCCTTTGAAGGAGGCTGAGCAGAACCGCGCCCCTATCCCTGTGCGCGTAGCTTGCGAGCTCTGCCCTGCCTCTAAGGCCGAGCTTGTCCATCACGCCCTTTAGCATCGACCTTATTGCAGGCTCTTCCATACCGAGCCTTTGGGCGAGCTCCCTGTCGCCGCAGCCCATGGAGAGCAGGCTTATGCCCCTGCCTTCGGCCTCTGTAAGCGCGGGCTTGCCCGGTTTCCGTTGTGCCGTGAGCCCGGCCAGGATCTCCCCGGCGAGCCCATCTTCAAACCAGACCCCTCCCCTTGCAACCTCCATTACCGCCCCATTGAGGGACGTAGCCGCGGCTTCGCACGAAAGCACGCCGCTTAAGCCCTTTTCTATGACGGATGAGACAAGGAGCTCACGGGAGCAGCCGGTATCCAGCAGTATGAGGCGTCCGCAGGCCCCCTCCGCGTCATCGCCGATGGCGTTGTAGAGCGTTAAGATGTCCGTAAGGGTGACCTCTGGCCTCAAGCGGCCCGTGCCCCCGGCCAAAGCCGGAGCTTTAGGCAGAAGGCCTGTAACCTCTATGTAAGGGTCTCCGTCGAGCAGACTTCTCAGCCCCTCAGCAACAATAAGGCTCTGTACTGCAATCATCATCCTGATTCGCATTTCACCACACCCTTGGGACGCCTTCATAATCATAAAACACCTCAGCCCCCCCTCCGTCAGACGGCCGGGGCAAGAGAGTTCATGCCCATTATTATGCTAATAGATTAGCACTCGGCGTATTACAGATAGTGTACAGTTATGGGGAGAAAGAACGGACCAGTGGTGTGAAGCGAAGACGAGGTGTGCTTTGGGAGGCCGACAAGGCCCTGCGTATGTCGTGGGTCAGGTACGGAGCATCCTGCGGATGGATTCGGTCTTCACGGATGGCTCGACTTCGAGCAGTCTCGACAGAACTTCTTTTAAGCGCCTGTAGACCGCCTCTGCTTCCGCCCTGCGCCCGAGCCTTTTGTAGCATAGCATCAGGCGCTGGTAGAACTCCTCGGCGAGAGGGTCCACTTCGATGCCCTTCTTATAGCACTCCACCGCCCTGCCCGGTTTGCCTAACTTTTCGAGGTATTGTCCGAGCCACTCGGTATGGCGCAGGAACTTGCTTTTGAGTCGTTCGCGGAGGGACATGCTCCATGTCTTGTCCACGTCACCCGCAAGGAAGAGGCCGTGGTACAGGCCCGAGGCCTTCTCAATCAACCGTGAGGCCTTCATGTTGTTCGCACCCCCGCAGAGCCCCTCAGCCTGTCCGAGCATACGCTCAAAGGACCAGGTATCCACCCAGCAGTACCGGGGATTGAGGCTCAGGCGCCCTTCACTGCGCTCAACGGCACCCTCAACGCCGAGGAGCTGACGCAGCCTGAAGAGCGTGGTCGAGAGCGCCTGGTGCGCAGTGTCCCCGTCCGCCTCCGGCCACAGCACGTCACAGAGCTGCTCCTCGCTGACCCTCCTGCCGCCGAGCGCTATCAATGCCTTGAGGAGCTCAACGGGTTTCTGCTGCGACTTTCTCGCAAACTTCAGAGGGGTGCCGTCCCTCAGGATCGAGAACCTTCCGAGCGTGTAGACCTTGACCGGCCACGGCCACTCTTCCACGTCAAGCGGGGGGCTCTCCGGCACGAAGCCGCACATGCGTACGAGCCCGCTGACGTACTCGACCTCAATGCCGGCCTCGATGGCCCTGGCGCACAGCCCCGCCATGACCGAGGGCCTCATATACATGAAGTTCACATATCCGTTCTCGCCTGCGATGGAGAAGGCCTTTGTGAGCAGGCGTTGGCCCTCGCCCTCCCTGCCCGCATCGAACGCGCCCCTTGCCTTTGCCAGTAAATAGATGTACTCAAAGATCCCGCTCCTCAAGCGTCTGCCGAAGCTGCGGAAGCGCGCGAGGTGTGCCTGGGCCTTCTTGCGCTCGCCGCGCTCGTAGAGCACCTCCGCCATGCCGTAGTTGCTGAAGGCCAGGGGGTACAGGAAACCCAGCTCCTCGGTAATCTTCAGAGAGGTCTTTATGTACTGAATGGCCCTGGGCGTATCTCCGAGCAGGATGGCCTGCCAGGATCTCAGGAAGTTGTACAGGCTTGTGTCGAACTTGCCCACGCGGTCCAAAACCGGCGCCATCTCCTTTAAGAACCCTTCGGCCGTCCCGGTGTCACCGGTGCAGAGCGCCGCGCCGGCGCCGTACCCCAGGAGCTGCAGGTTCATAAGATAGATGCCCGTCTCAGCCGCCTTCTCAAGCCCTTCGCGGGCGGCCCTTATAGACTCGCCAGAGAGCCCCTTTCTAATCATGTAGCCCGACTCCACAACCTTCCACTTCAGAAACGCCAGGGGCGGCGCCTCGACCGACCGGGCCAGATCCCCGGCCGCGTGCAGTATCAGGTCCCCGCGCACCTGGTCACCGACATGATCGCAGGCAACGGCGAGCTGAAAGCCGAGCTGCATCTTCAGGGCCGCGTCACGGCATTTCTCAAAGAGCACCGAAGCCCGCTCCAGCCATGACTCGATATCCTTGAATTTCAATTTTCCGGCGGAGAGGAGCAGCATCATGGAGCATGCTATGCTCGTCTCTATCTCCTCGCCGGGTATGGGGAATTCTCTTGTGAGCCTTTCAAACAGCCTTGTCCAGCGGTCGAACTTTCTTACATCTTCGTTTTCGTAAAAGATGGAATCCACCGCGCCCGACCATGCGAGGTATATCCCTGCCGGGTCCCTGGCGGCCCTGAAGAGCCTGAAGGCCGCATCGAAGATGCCAAGACTCTCGGAAGGGCTGTACGCGGCGCGGCATACCGCGCGCCAGTAAAGGAGCCACGGGGCGTTCTCCAAGACCTTCTCGGGAAAGCGCCTTATCCAGCCCTCAAGCTCCATGTTCCGCCCCTGGGCCAGAAGCTCCCGGGCATGCCTCATCACGAGGGCCGCGAGCCTGTCCCACTCGCCCACCTCCGAATACAGCGCAGCCGCGTCCTCCATGTACCCGGCCTCATCGAGTACCCTGCCGGCCAGCCGCTTCATGGCGTCGATGCGCTTTGGCGTGAAGTTCTCTTCCACGCGCGAGAGCAGGAACTCCCTGAAGAGGTCGTGGTACTGGTAGGCGGGCTCCCTGCCCGGGCGCCTGATGGTAAAGTAGTTCTTTGCGGCGAGCCTGGAGAGCTTCCTGGCGGCCGACGGGCTGCCGGTGAGCTTTTCCGCCATGCGCGGCGTCATCGTGGGAAGAAGTGCTGTATTTAGGAGTAAGTCCTGGGTCTCGATATCGGTCTTGTCGAAGACCTCGCCGGTAAAGTAGTCGAAGAGCTCCTCCCTGCTCAGGCCGCTTCTGCCGATGGAGTCCGGGCCGTCGATCAGGGCCCTTTCAACGAAAAGCACCAGGCCGGCCGCCCAGCCGCCGGACCTCTCATGGAGCGCTGAAACGGTGCTCTCATCAATGCCGCCGCCGCGGAGCCTTACGATCCCCCTGGACTCATCCTCGGTAAGGACCAGCTCATCTCCGCCTATGACCGTCATCAACCCGTTGGCCCGGAGGCGCGAGTACTGGGGGGGCGGACCGCTGCGGCTTATGACCATAACGCGCCCGCCCTCAGGTACCCCGGACAGGGCCAAGGCCAGGAGCTCGTGAAGCGGCGAGTTGTCCGGAACGTTCTGAAAGTTATCAAAGACTATGCAGAACGGGGGCCTGAGCCTTGCGTAGAGCTCCTCGAAATACCTCCTTGCAAACGTGGGCAGACCCAGCATGTACTCCGGGGTCAGGTGCGGCAGAGGCCTCTTCCGCCGCGGCGCCGCCTTCCGGGCGGCGAGCCCCATGTAATGAAAGAAGGTCGAGAGCTCGCCGTCGCCCTCGTCCACATGGTACCAGATCTCCGTCAGCTTCCTCGCATCAAGGTAGCTTGACACAAGGGTGGTCTTGCCGGAGCCGGCAGGGGCGGAGACCCAGGTAACGGGCCTTCTGCGCCTGTCGTCAAGGAGCTTAAAGAGCCTCCTGCGCCGCAGAACCCCCGTAAGGTTCGGCCGCGTTATCTTGGAGATGGAGAAAATCTTCTGATTCATAGCGGCGGCCCTGTACTCTAAATATGATACTCAAATGGCAAAAAGATCTTTTGACACCTTGAGAATAACAGTTTTATTTGTAACCTGTTTGCCGATTAAACTCAATTATAAAGAAGGTGTATCCCTTGGATTCTTACATCTTCAATCACATTCCTGTGAACCTGAGAACAAGCTTGACACCTTGGCTCCTTTTATGAAAGTGTTGGCTGGCAGACCGCTCCTTCCCTTCACCTCCGGAATTCCCCGATCCATTTAACATGCCTTAGCTTCTTGGTGGAGTTGAAGAGCCGTTTGTCGGCCGTTACGACCTGGGTTTTCAAGTCATCGGCAAGGGCTACATAGGCGGCGTCGTAAGCCGAGATGCTGTACCTTTCTGAGTAGTCGAGGACCTTTGGGAAGAGAGGCGAGAGTGGGTAGAGTTCTATGCCGAGTTCAGTAAAGCCCTCCATCGCCTTACACGCGTCGTCGTCTCCAACCCTTGCCCGTCTTTTTGCTATGGCAAGGCCGTTTGCCACCTCGAACTCAAGGAGCGCCGGAGCATGGAGGGTAATGCGGTCAGAGGCATGGCCATCAAGAATATCCAGGGCTTTTTCCCCATGCTCTTCATCGGAGAGGTACCACTTGAGCACCACGCTCGCGTCGATGACGATATGCTTCACCCTCTCCTCTCAAGCTCTTCCCTGGACTCCCTGTATACCTCGGCGGCCGAGACCCCGGCACCGGCAAAGGCCGCCCTCGACTCCAGTATCTTCTGGTACGCCTCCACTCTCCTCGAGTGCTGGTATTCCCCATAAGGAACGATTACAGCCATGGGCTTGCCTCTCTTCGTCACCACGATGTCTTCGCTCTTTTCGGCGGCTTCTTTTATGAGGCGGCTGAAGTCCCTCTTCCCCTCGGCTATGGTGACGGTGATGGTTTTTATATGCCCTCCTTTGTGGTCATGTATCATGACTATATTATATGTCCGTATTTAATGCATGTCAATGCGAAATACAGGCACGGCAATGTTGTCACCCCAATGTGACCAAATTGTGACGGAATTATGCGAAAATAATGGAAAAGAATGGAAGGATGCAATGCATGCGAAAGGGTGCAATGCTTTGATTCTTAAAGCAAAAAGGGGAAACCAGACAAGAATCAGGACCTTATGAAATTTGCCTTTTTCGGCCTGAAAATCCTCGTGTCGGCGGTTCGATTCCGTCTCTGGGCACCATAAAAATCAAGGGGCTAACCAACATTGGTTAGCCCCTTTTTTTGGTTGTGTCGCCCGAATTCATGGCTACCCCGGCATTTTAAAAAAACCCTTGACCCTATACCGAGGTATAGGGTGTATACTTAGAATTATAGGGGGACGCATGAACGGAGAGTTCACAATCGGCGTATTGGCCAGGAGTGCCGGGGTCAATATTCAGACGGTCCGTTACTACGAGCGCAGGGGGCTTTTTTCCCCTGTCGGCAGGACGCCTGCTGGCTACCGGCTCTATGACGAAGGGTCCGTCAAGAGGCTCAAGTTTATCCGCCGTGCGAAGGATATCGGCTTCACCCTCGAAGAGATTCAGGGGCTTCTGGACTTAAGCCTCGAGTCCGAGGCGGTCTGCGTTCAGGTAAAGGGCCGGACCGTGCGCAAGCTCAAGACCGTTGAAGAGAGGATAGCGGCCCTTGAGTCGGTAAGGAAGGTCTTGCAGGAGATGATAGTCGCCTGCGACAGACGCCGTCCTACCGAGAAGTGCCCTATCCTGAAGACTATGGAAGAAGACAAAAGGAGAGAGGGGGTGTGATCTCCATGTCAGGAAAATCCATGAAAGCGATCGAAAGGAAAGACGCCGGGCCGGATACCGGCGCGACGGCGAGGGTCTGCAGAGAGGTCTCTATCAAGGACATCTGCGAGGATTGCGAGAGGACGACCCTGTATCCCGAGGAGAACTGTGGATACCCTACCACGCTGCTGGTTTGCGAGGACCTTCCCGTCGAGGCAAGCGGCAGGAGGAAGAAACAGGAGCGCGGTAAATGAAGGAAAGGCTCCCGTCCATAGGCGGAATGGTTACGGCGGTGCTGGCCTCTGCCTGCTGCATAGGCCCGGCCCTCTTTCTGGCATTCGGGGTAACCGGGCTGGGCTTTCTGTCGGTCTTTGAAGGGCTGAGGCCGTACCTTCTCGCGCTTACATTCGTTTTTGTAGGGGTAGCCTACCACTACGCCTATGGAAGAGGCGCACGGTGCAGGCCGGGCTCTTCATGCGATGCGCGTGCAGGAAGGATGGGGGACAGGGCAAGCAAGGCGTTGTTCTGGGTGCTCCTGGGGTTTACGGCATTCGGGGTCGCCTTCCCGTATGCCGCGGCATGGCTGCTGGCATAAGCGGCCGTCTTTCACGGCGGGGCCCGGATGAAAGGAGCAGGAAGAGCTGATCGAATTCCTGAACGTGGCGATGACGGAGGGCGGCTGCCCCGCCGAGCAATGGACGATGAAGGCGTATCAGGTCTACAAGGGACTGCAACGGGGTGAAGAGGTCGAGCCAGAGGTGTGCTGCACACCTGACGCGGCCTGAGGGTGTCGCCCGGGAAAACGTAAAGGAGGCGTTGTGAAGCGGATAAATGCCATTGTTGTAATGCTCTTTCTTTTTTTCACAGCAATGCCCGCGCATTCGGGCGAGATCAAATCGGTGACCCTCAGGATAGGGGGCATGACCTGCAGGCTCTGCACGACCGCAGTGAAGAAGTCTCTCTCGGGGGTGGAAGGGGTCAAGGGCGCGAAGGTGAGCTTCAAGGGAAAAGAGGCATACGTCGAATACGACGAGGCGGAGACGGACCTCAAGGAAATGTTGAGGGCCGTGGAAAAAGCCGGGTACAAGGCCCAGGAGATAAAGGGGGATTAGGCCCATGGATTGCTGCAGTCCCGCAAATATCACCATAGACGCCGACAGCTGTCCGGAATGCGGCGCCCGGGGCCAGAGCGTAAAGGTACGCACCATCAAGCACTGGCTCGTAACCCCCCTTGTCCCCGGTCTGCCCTCCCTCCCCTTTTATTTCTGCAGGACGGGAGGGTGCCCGGTCGTCTACTTTTCGGGGGACGGCTCGGCACGGTACACCAAGGGCGAGGTCCGCTATCCCGTCGGCCGCAAGGAGGGCGAGGGGCCGGCCACGGTATGTTTTTGCTTCGGGGTCACCGACGAGATGGTCCACACAGAGGTCCGGGAGACCGGCAAGTCGACATATTCCGCATGGATCGCCACGGAGGTGAAGGACGGCAACTGCGCCTGCGACGTGCGCAACCCCTCGGGGAGGTGCTGCCTTAAAGAGGTAAAGAGAGTGGAGTCGGTATATACCGGTAAGGAGGAGGGGAAATGAAGCGGAATACGTTGCTGAAAACAGGCATCATCGGCTCCATTATCGCGGCACTCTGCTGTTTCACGCCTGTCCTTGTCATCCTCCTGGGCGCGGTGGGGCTTGCGGCATCGATAGGTTACCTTGACTATGTGTTGATGCCCGCCCTGGTGATGTTCATCGGCATAACCGCGTACGCCTACTTCTTGAAGAGAGGATGTAAGGGAGGGGAAGGCGATGAATGCAAACCCTGAATTCGACCTCATAGTCATCGGAGGGGGCTCGGCCGCATTCGCCGCGGCCATCAAGGCGACGGAACTCGGCGCGGAGGTAGCGGTATGCGAGAAGGGCGTCATAGGGGGTACGTGCCTGAACAGGGGCTGCATCCCTTCAAAGAACCTCTTGAGGGCCGCCGAGATACTTCATTATTCCCACAACCAGCCCTTCGATGGCATAGAGATCCCGCAAGGGAAGGTCGATCTCGCCCGGGTGATACATCAGAAGGACGAGCTCGTAAGGGAACTGCGCCAGGAGAAGTACCTCAATATCCTGAGCGACAACAAAAAGATCCACTACTTCGAAGGCGAGGCGACGTTCCTGCCGGATAACGAGGTAAGGGTCGGAGGAGATATACTTAAGGGCAGGAGGTTCATCATCGCAACGGGGGCGAGGCCTCAGGCGGTGCCCTTCAACGGTATAGAGCGGGTGGACTTCCTCAACTCCACAACGGCCCTCGACCTCAAAGAGCTCCCCTCTTCCATGATAATACTCGGCGGCAGGTTCGTTGCCGTGGAGATGGCGCAGATATTCGGGCGCTTCGGGACGAAGGTAACGCTCCTTCAGAGAAGCCCGAGGATCATTCCCGATGAGGAGGAGGAGATATCCGAAGCCCTTAAAAAGTATCTGAAGGAAGAAGGGATAGACGTCCTTACGGATGCAAGGGTCCTGAAGATAGACCAATCCGGGGAGGAAAAGACTGTCCGGGCCGAGGTCGATGGCGATGCAAGGGTCTTCAAGGCCCGAAGTCTCCTTATGGCCACGGGCAACACCCCGAACACGGAAGGCCTCGCCCTCGATGCCGCAGGGGTCGAGGCCGACGAAAGGGGGTTCGTAAAGACCGATGGCTTTATGAGGACATCAAACCCGCGCATATTCGCGGCAGGGGATGTAACGGGAGGGATCCAGCTCGTAACCGTGGCCGCGGTCGAGGGCGGCGTAGCCGCGATGAACGCGCTTGCCGACGACGAGTGCTGCTTTGAGGGTGTCGATTACGCCGCGGTGCCGCATGCCATATTCACAGACCCCAACGTGGCGAGCGCAGGCCTTACGGAAGGACAGGCGAGGGAAAAAGGATTTGAGGTGAGTTCAAGGACCCTTGACATGGCCCATGTCCCCAAGGCCCGCGCCATAAGGGACGCAAGGGGCCTTATAAAGATGGTCGCCGACAAGGAGACGGAGCGGATACTCGGCGTGCATATCCTTGCCCCGGAGGCCGCCGAGGTCATCCACCAGGCGGTCCTGCTCATCAAGAACGGTATGACCCTGAAGGACGCCGTCCGTAAGATAGACGTCTACCCCACCCTCTCCGAGATGGTAAAGCTCTGCGCGCAGAGCTTTTACAAGGATGTCAGCCAGCTCTCCTGCTGCGCGGAGTAAGGGATGGGGCATGGCAAGAAAGATCAAGGCCCTGCGGACCTTCTTTACCTTCAGGCCCCTGCGGATCTCCTGAAGAGGAGATATGCCAGGGGCGAGATGGACAGAAAAAGATAAGAGGAAGAAAGAGGAACCCTGGTTGAGCGGACCGGAGGCAATGACTAAAAAGGAGGCTCTCTTATGAAGTCAACCAAGATGGCAGGAATCGTAATCGCGGCGCTGGCCCTTGTCATACTGTCGACGCTCCCCATTCCATCGCAGGCCGCGGGAAAAGAGAGGATACTCTTCCACCTCAAGACCGGCCTCAAGCACGACGACTCACAGATATGCGTGGCCTACAACATGATATGGGCCGCCCTCGACGAGGGCCTCAACGTGGACGTCCTCATAGACGCCGACGCGGCGAACACCTTCAAGGTCGGCTGGCGCGGGAGGGACGCGATCGAGAACTACCCCCTGCCCGAAAGACTGAGGCGGTCGCTCTCCGAGCAGTTCGGCGTCGAGCTGAAGGACGTGCCCGAAAGATACGGCCCGTTCCTCGCCATGCTCCACGACAGGGGGGCGACCTTCTATATCAACACCGCCTTCCTCGTCCTTGCGAAGATAGAGGATGAGATGGGCAAGGTGGAGAACGTCTCGGCCAGGTTCTTCAAGCCGGCCACACTAAAGGAGATGCTGGAGCTTCGCACGCGCGCCGATTACTACATGGTCTACTGACCGGGGATGCGATGCCTCATGGAAAAGGCCGGGAGGCCCCCGGAGGGGAAGAAGATGAACGACGCGGGGGATGACCTTCCTTTCTTCCCGGGCAGCGGGCCTTTTCGATGGGACATCCATAGCACAGGAACCATCCTGCTCCCCCTGTTTTTCCGGTTGTTGCCTCCCATTCCCGACAGGGGGAAAAACCCCTTGACCCCGTACCATGGTACGGGGTGTATACTATACATAGTGAGGGATATACAACTATGACAGGCATTAACAATGGGCAGGCTCGCACGGCTCGCCGGGGTCAATGTCGAGACGATCAGGTATTACGAGAGGCGCGGACTTCTTCCGGTGCCCGGAAGGACAAGAGCCGGCTACCGGGACTACCCGCCCGATGCGGCAAGGGTGGTCCGGTTCATCAAACGGGCCCAGGGGCTCGGCTTCTCCTTGAAAGAGATAGAGGAGCTTGTGCCCCTGAGCGGGGACAGCGGCTCTACCTGCGGGGATATAAGGGATACCGCACAGCGCAGGCTCGATGATATAGAGATGAAGATATCTCAGCTCCAGTCGATGCGCGGGACGCTTAAGAGGATCGTCAAGACATGCCCGGGCAAGGGTCCGCTTTCGAACTGCTCGATACTCGAGAGCTTGAAGGAGAGGTAGCGCCCGTCGGATGCCGTGTCAGGAAAGGAGGGTCCGTCATGAGAACCATAGAGGTCTTTACGGCAGGTTGTCCGCTCTGTAACGACACCCTGGAGCTGGTCAGGGCGGCCGTCAAGGGGTGCGGATGTGAGGTCGTAGAAAGGAGATGCACGGGCACGGAGTGCTGTACCGAGGCGAAGGACCTCGGCGTGAAGGCAGTCCCGACAATAGTAGTGGACGGTGTCATCGCGTTCGAGGGCCGGCCGAGCCGCGAATGGGCCGAGACGATGCTCAGGCGGCAGACAGGGTAATGCCCGTAAAGGGGCGGAATACCGCCCCTTTCGTCATGGGCGTCGAGATGGGGTTTTTTATGAGGGTAAAGCAGGGTCTTATCCATGCCGTCTCTTTGATAGGTATCTGTCTGTCCTTGGGCCCTGCCCTTGCCCACGCGCACGAGCCCGTATTCGGCCTCGGGGCCCACACCCTTTACAAGGGGGGCTACGGACTGGAGATAGAGTTTACCGGGGAGAAGGCCGGGGACGAGAGGGAGGACGCTGTGGATTACAAGCTCTCCTACGGTGTGACCCCGGACTTTACCATCGGTCTAGCGATGCCGCAGGTAATCGAGAAGAAGGAGGGCGGACAGGAGGCCTCGGGGCTCGGCGACATGACGCTCCACGCCAAGTACAGGTTCATCAGGGTGGACGCGCCGGGCTCCACCACCGGTGTTGCAGTGAACCTCGCCGTAAAGCTGCCGACCGGGGACGAGACAAAGAGACCGAAGCTCGGCACCGGCTCGGCGGATTTTATCACGGGGCTGGCCGTATCGAGGGAGGGGCTCCGGCACTACTTCTTCAGCGACGTCCGCTACCGCGCCAACAGCGAGGCGAACGGTACGCGAAAGGGCAACCTCTTTTTCTTTGACATCGCCTACGGCATAAGGCCGTGGAAGGTCAGGTACCTGAAACCCGACCTCGTCATTCTGGCGGAGCTGAACTACGAGAAGGCCGGGATGGCGCGGACAAACGGCACAAAGGACGCGGATACCGGCGGGCGGACGTTCTTCATCTCCCCGGGTTTCCTCCTGAGCTACAGGAACGTGATGTTCAAGGGCGGCGTGCAGGTGCCTCTCTCCCAGGACCTCAACGGCACGCAGGAGGAGCTCGACTACCGGGCCTTGCTTTCCGTTGAATTTCATCTATAGTCTTATTTATCAGGGGGTACAGACGATGAAAAAGTTTATGGCTCTGCTGGTGATGATGGCGGTCCTGACAGCGCCTGTCGCGTCCCTTGCCGGACAGACGGGGGTCAGTATCACGGTCGACGGCCTGTCGTGCCCGTTCTGCGCCTACGGGCTTGAGAAGAAGCTGAAGAAGATGGAGGGGGTGGAGAACCTCGTGATAGACATAGAGAACGGGCGGGTCGAGATAATATTAAAGGACAAAAGCTACTATGACCAGGACGAGCTCAGAAGGCTGGTCAAGGACGCGGGCTTTACGCCGAGGGGGATAGAGGTCAAGGATACGGGGGACTAAGCCCTCGACCCTTTCGCCTTGAGGGAAGGCCATGATCAAAGGGCTCAAAACAGGGGCAGGCGCTCTTGCATCCGCTATAATAGCCTTTATATGCTGTCTGAGCCCCGTGCTGCTTGTGGTCATGGGCCTCGGGAGCGCGGCGCTGGCCGCAACGCTCATGAGGTTTCAATGGGCCTTCGTGGCGGTCGCGGCCGTTGTCCTCGCCCTCTCTTTCCTCGCATACCGCAGGGAGAGCAGGAGGTGCGTTGCAAGGGGCTGCGTGATGCCAGCGAGGGGGCTTAACCTTGCGCTTTTGTGCTTCTCCGCCGTCCTGATAGGTGCCCTCGCAGCAGGGCTTCTCTTCCCGGCCGCGGCCTACAATCTCTTGAAGCTTATCTTTGGATAAGGGGGGATAAGGGGTGAGTGAAAAGATGACCAGACAGATTGTCCGCCATGTTTTTTCTCTCCTGATGGTCTTCTTCTTCCTGCCAGGTACCGCCCGCTCGCAGGGCCCGCCCATAAATACCGATACGGCCATAATAAGCGGCATAGAGGGGGCGGCCCTCAGGAGCTTCCTGAAGTACACGAAAAAGTCGGGCGACGGAGAGCTCACGGTTTTAACGGTCCCCGTAGTCATCCCTTACGAGCTCCTTCCAAACAGGCTCCTCTTCGTGGGAAAGATACCCTACCAGAGGAAGGAACGGAAGACAGCGGCACAGAGGCTCTCCAGCTCCGGCTTCGGGGACCTGAGCCTGACCCTCAAGTACCTCTTCTACCAGAAGGACGCCTTGAAGGAGACGACAAGGGCCGTGCTCTCCGGTGGAATAAAATTGCCTACCGGGGATGACGGCAAGCCGGGCCTTTCCCGTCCGCTCCAGGACGGCTCCGGCTCATACGACTATCACGCGGGCATTGTCCTGACCCATGTAAAGGAGCGCATCGGCCTGAACGCGGACATCGTCTATACCCTCAGGACGGAGTCGAACGGTTTCAGGTTCGGGGATACCCTGCGATACGACCTCGCCTTCGGATACCGCCTCATCCCGGCAGTGTACAGGACTTACCCCGCCAAACAGCTGAACCTGTATGTCGAGCTGAACGGGATTTACGCGGGCAAGGACACGGACAATGGCGCGGAGGTGGCCGGCTCGGGGGGCAGCACCATCTTCCTCTCGCCGGGCATCCAGTTCATCCCCGGCAGCACGTTCCTCGTTGAGGCCTCCTTCCAGATACCCGTATGGCAAGACCTTAACGGCAACCAGCTTGAGACCGATTACGCCTTTTTATTGGGGTTCCGGTGGCTCATACTGTAACGGATGAAGGGGGAAGATTGCCATGAGAATACGGACGGTCATCCTGTTGAGCCTCGCCTTTTTCCTGGTCTCCTGCGGAGCAAGGGGGGGTGCGGTCGAGTTCGCCGGTACATGGGGGACAAGGGGGGCCGGCGCCGGGCAGTTCAACGAGCCTTTCGGCGTCGCCGTCGGCAAAGAGGGGTCGGTCTATGTCACGGACGCCCGTAACGCAAGGGTGCAGAAGTTTACGCCGGACGGGGACTTCCTTCTCGAATGGGGAGAGAAGGGCGCGGGCGACGGGAGGTTCGAGAAGCCCGTGGGCATCGCCGTGGACGGGGGCGGCTCCGTGTACGTCACGGACTATGACGGCGACGACATACAGAAGTTCGACGGCACCGGCCGCTTCATCACGAGGTGGGGCAGGAACGGGGAGGGCGAAGGGGAGTTTGACGCGCCCTCGGATATGGACATCGCCGTCGCCTCCGGCGGCGCGGCCTACGTCATCGACATCTACAACCACAGGGTCCAGAAGTTCGACCGTGACGGCAGGTTCATAAAGGCATGGGGGCGCAAGGAGAAGGTCCCCAACTGGCAGACCATCCTGGGCGCGATCTTTCCGATGGGCCATGAAGGGGCCTTCTACTATCCCGCAAAGATAGCCGTGGGCAACGGGAGGGTCTATGTCTCGGACTCGTACAACAACCGGGTGCAGGTCTTCTCGGAAGACGGCGAGTTCATGCGCCAGTGGGGCGGCATGGGCTTGTGGCGGGGCAGCTTCAGGGTGGCCTCCGGTATAGATGTGGGCCCCGGGGGCCGGGTCTACGTCGCGGACTTTTACAACAACAGGGTGCAGGTCTTCGATGAAGACGGCGGGTTCATAACCTCGTTCGGGAGCAAGGGCATCGGTACGGGAGAATTCAACGGCCCTACCGGCGTGGCGGTAAGCAGGAAAGGGATTATCTATGTGGTGGACTGGGGGAACCACCGGGTCCAGGCATTCAGGTTCTCCAGATAGGCGCCGCCTCCTTTATCCCGGCTTTACGATAAGTCCGCCACGCATCCCGGCCCCGGCATGCCATGGCCGGCGCCCTCTCCGAGATGGCAAAGGCCTGTCCTCTCAAAGACCATAAAAGGTGAGCGGGAGCAGTGGGAGGAAAATCCTCGTGCCGGCGGTTCGATCCCGTCCCTGGCCCGTCCCTGGCCCCTCCCCGTGCACATGAAGGGCGCCGAGCAAAAAGACCCCCGGGGCCCTTCGGGCGCCGGGGGTCTTGAAATCGCGCACAGAAAATCCTTGCCGCGCGTCTTTTATTCCCTCTTCAGCACTTCTTCGTCTTGCAAGCGGACCTCTTGGTTGCCGTGGCCTTCTTCGCGGTGGCCTTCTTTGCCGCGGCCTTCTTCGGGGCGGCCTTCTTCACCGTCGTCTTCTTTACCGCGGGGCACTTCTCGCTCGCCTTTATTATCGTCTTGTATATCTTTATCGCTTCCTTCCTGTTCTTTACTACCGCCCTCAGCGCGGACTTCGTCTCCCTGTGGGACGTGAGAGTGACGGCCTCCTGCAGCTTCGCAAGGGTACCCTCCTCACGCTTCAGGATGTTCTTTATCGCGGTTACAGACTTTGCCATAGCACCTCCTTGGTTTGGTGATTTTTTATACATGTAGCACACGCCCGGAAACATATCAACAGTTTCGACGCATCTATCGTATTACTGTAGCGGAATTTGACAGCATCGGAAAAATACAGTAGAGTTCCATCCTGAAGGTATTGACCGCATCGCGGATGCGTGCGGCCTTTTTTTTGAAAGGAGGGTGTGAAGATGTCGAAGACGAGAGAGTTTCTCGCGGAGGCGTTCGCGGGAGAGAGCAAGGCGAACCAGAAGTACCGCGCGTTCGCGAAGAAAGCGGAGCAGGAAGGCCTCCCGAACATAGCGCGGCTGTTCCGCACGACGGCCGAGGCGGAAAGGATACACGCCGAAGGGCACCTCGGCGCGCTCGAAGGCATCGGCTCTACCGGGGAGAACCTCGCGGAGGCGATAGAGGGTGAGACCTACGAGTACAGGGAGATGTACCCGCCGATGCTCAAGGAGGCCGAGGCCGAAGGCCACAGGGCAAAGCGCATGTTCGGTTACGCAATAAAGGCCGAGGAGGTGCACGCGCGCATCTACGCGCTCGCGCTCGAGGCCGTGCGCAACGGCACGGACATGGAGGAGACGAAGTTCTACCTCTGCCCCGTGTGCGGGCACATAGAGCTCGGCGCCCCTCCCGAGGCGTGCCCCATCTGCGGCGTGAAGGGCGCAAGGTACGTTCAGGTCTGACCCGGTCTTCGAGCAGACAAAAAAAGGCCTGCCTTCCGGAAGGCGGGCCTTTTTTCACGCCCTCCCCCCTCCCCTCCTTCCGGCGGCCCGCCATGCCCTTGAACCGGACCCGGCGGACGCGACGCCGCTTGACACCGCCCGGCCTTCTGCGATAGATTGTTCAGGCCATGAAAAAGTTCGCCTTGATACTCAGGATAATCTCATACATCACGACCGCTCCGGCGCTGATACTCTTCTTCTACTTCGTGCTGATGGCCGTCGGCGAGGGCGCGACATTCGCCTCCTCCGCGTCCGGCATAATCATCGGCATCCTCGTGCTCATCACGCCAGTGGTGCTCAACCTCCTCTCAAGGCACCTCGACGGGACCCTCTACGATAGGTAGCCCCCGGCACGGAACATCCCCCGTCTTTCGATTTCCCATAGAAGTCCTTCTCCGCGAGCACGGCCGCGCCAGGGCGCACTTTGTTTTTTGAAGACTGCGGGCGCGCGCTCACATGCCGCCTGTTTTTTTTGCTACCGCGCCCTGCAGCAACTCTCTGGCTTGGAGTTTGGCGCGCGAAGATTCATTGCCCGGCGCAGGGAGGACGCGCGTGCGCGCGCAATCGTCCGGGAAAAGACGGACACGCCAGAGACCCCGTCAACAGCGGCGATTTCGAATTTCACAGAGAGCGGGCGGCGGCGCGCGGCGCGCCTTGCAGAGATGAAATACGGCGGCGCGTTTTGCCGTTGAGCGGCCGTGTTGAAGACGTGTTTTTGAAAAAAATCTGACGATGAAAAACATACAAATAACAGTTGCTATAAAATTTCAACTCTGCTATTTTAGGTTAGGTTTGAATCTCAAATCTGTCTAACCAAACAAGGAGGACTGGAATGGGAAAATCTGTAAGCGCAACTCTCAAGGATATCCTGAACCGAGAGGAGAAGCTGCTGGCCGCTGTCAAGAAGACAGTGACACTCGTCGCACAGAAACAGTCTAAGGCCGTCCTGAAAGAAATCTCCAAAGTAAAGGCTAACGCCATCAAGAGCTATAAGGACCTCATCAAGGCGACCGCAGCCGCACCCGCGAAGAAGGCCGCTGCAAAGAAGAAGGCAGCCCCCAAGAAG
>JBHHYT010000045.1:0-17878 GCA_046757705.1 Thermodesulfobacteriota bacterium | reverse complement strand
AGGGAGATGAGGGACGGCAGCGGCGGCTTCTACGCCACGCAGGACGCGGATGTGGACGGCGAGGAGGGGGTATATTACCTCTGGGATTACGGCGAGGTCGAGAGTGTGATAGGCGCCGCTGGCGCGCAGAGCCTGGCGTCATACTATTCTCTCACGAGGGCGGGGAACTACGAGGGCGGGAACATGCTCAGGATGAACCCCAACGCCCGTCCCCCGGACGCCACGGTCGACGAGGGGATAAAGGGGCTGCTGGCGGAGCTTTTCGAGGCACGGGGCCGCAGGGCCGCCCCCCGGACCGACCGCAAGATAATAACCGCGTGGAACGGGCTCGCCATCACCGCGCTCGTCGAGGCGGGCAGCCTCTTCGAGAGGGGGGACCTCATAGAGGCCGCAGGGCGGTGCGCCCGCTTCCTGCTCGAATCGGTAGAGGACGGGCACGGCAGGCTGCTACGCTACCACCTCGACGGCAAGGCCCGCGTGGCCGCCCTGCTCGAGGACTACGCCCTGTTCGCGGACTCTCTGCTCGTGCTCAACGAGGCGACGGGCGATAAGGCATGGCTCGACCCGGCCCAGGGGCTCATAACGGAGATGATACGGCTCTTCTACGACCCGGAGGACAGGCTCTTCTACGACACCGGGGCCGACCAGCGCAGGCTGTTCGTGCGCGAGAGGGACCTGTACGACAACGACGTGCCCTCGGGCAACTCGGCCGCCGCGGACCTGCTCCTGCGGGCCTCGCGGCTGTTGGGCGAGGCACGCTACAGGCGTCTTTGCGAGGAGATACTGCGCACCGTCGAGAGCATGGACGACGAGCCGCTCTCCTACGGCAACTTCTTGTGCGTCAATGAGTCGATATCAGGCGATAAGGAGCGGCGCTGAGAGGGGTTGACCACATCCGGGGCGGACTCGATGCGGCCGGGAGGCCCCGGGGCGGCGTATATCACCATGCCCCGGCCGGGTGAAGAAGCCGGTTCAGTCCCGCTTGATGTGCACGGTCCTCTGCGGGAAGGGTATCTCGATGCCCTCCTTCTTGAAGCGCTTGAAGATGCGTTTCCTCAGCTCGTGCTGCGCGAGGTACTGGTCCACGAACTCCGAGACCTGGCAGATGAGCGTGAAGTCGAGCGAGGAGTCCCCGAAGCCGGGGATGAACCTTATGAACGGCGGAGGGTCGGCGAGAAGCCCGGGTATGTGGCTGGCGGCGGCCTTGGCCTCCTCGAGAAGGACCTCCTCTACGCGTTCCGGGTCGCAGTCGTAGCTTACGCCGATGCTTATGAGCAGCGACATCCTCCTCTCCGGCAGGTAGTAGTTCGTGATGTTCGACTGGGCGAGCTTGCTGTTCGGAACGATGATGATGTTGTTGGCGAGCTGCCTTATGCGCGTTGTCCTCCATCCTATGTCCGAGACGAACCCTTCCTCGCCGGAGTCGAGCTTGATGTAGTCGCCGACCCTTACGGGCATCTCCATGAGTATGTGCATGCCCGCGAAGAGGTTCGAGAGCGTGTCCTGGAGGGCGAGCGCCACGGCGAGGCCGCCTACGCCGAGGGCCGTAAGTATCGGGGTTATCGAGATGCCGAGGCCGTTCAGTATGATGAGGCCGCCGAGCGCGAAGACCGTCACCTTTATGATGGTGCGCGACAGCCCCGTCACAGGCGTGCCAGTGGCCGACTTCTGGAGCGCCCTCTGCACGGATTTAGACAATATGCTGGCCGTAACGAGCGTGATGGAGAGGATTATCAGTATGTAGATGGCCTGCAGGCCGTAGTTGACGAACCTCGGCTGGATGCTGGAGGTGCCCAGGGCGATGTACAGGCTTATGGCCGCGGCCCAGAGTATGGTCGGGCTCTTTACCGTCTCTATGAAGATGTCGTCGGCCCGGGTCTCCGTTGAACGCGCCCACTTCGTGATAGAGCTCAGCAAGAGCTTCCTCGCGATCAGAAGGACGATGAAGGAGGCGATGAGTACGGAGAAGAATATGATGGCGTTCCTGACGATGTTCCCGTCGATGTTCGCAAGGAGTGTCTGCATGCTTTAGGCCCCGATATTGCCGCGGTTTTCCCGCCCTGCGGCGGAGGGTGAAAAGGCCGGGTATCCAGAAAGATTGTCTGTACAAGTTACCTGTTTTGCGTTGCCGTGTCAAGGGGGCGAAGAGGCTGCGGGCGCTCCCTAACGCCCGCGCATCAGGTAGACGAACCAGACGTTCATAAGGCCCAGGGCGAGCATGGAGAGCGAGTCCCACCCGAAGCGGAGAAACGCCTTCTTCTCGTGCTTGTAGGTGATGCCTACAAGCGCTATGGCCGTCATGAGTATGGCCATCACGGCTGTTACGGCGTGGCCGTTGGAGACGTGGTCGAGTATCGGCCCCTTTGTGTAGAGCAGGTCGTCCACGGCCAGCAGGCCCATGTTGAACATGTTGCTCCCCAGCAGGTTGCCTATGGCGATGTCCTGGGCGCTCATGCGCATCGCCGAGGTGGATACCACAAGCTCCGGCAGCGTCGTGGTGGCCGCCACGAAGAGCGTGCCCATGAAGTTGTCCCCCAGGCCCGTGTCCACGGCTATCCTGTCGGCTATGAAGGGCAGGACCGAGGCCACAGCGATGATGACCAGCGCGTTCGCGGCGTACATCAGCACCGCCCTTTTAAGCGATACGCCGTCGTACCGCATCGTTGCCGTCTCCGCCGCCAGCTTCTTGAGGGCGCGCTTCTCATACAGGTATACCAGCCTTATGCCGACGGCGTAGGTAAGCACCAGGGCCGGGGTGTAGAGGCCGATGTGCCAGGCCGATGGCATCAGGTCGTTGAGCATCACCGAGGCGGCCACGATGCCGAGCAGGAGGACGCCGAAGCCGCCGGACAGGATGTGCGACTGGCCTATCTTGGAGAATATCGGGCTGCTCTTGTCCATGGGGTCGAGCAGCGCGAGTATCAGAAGGTTGAAGACGCATGCGCCGACGAGGTCGCCGATGGCTATGCCCGGCACGTTGGCCACGGTAACGGAGCTGATGCCGGTGACGAGCTCGGGCAGGGATGTGATGCTCGCCATGAGTATCAGCCCGACCCAGGCTTTTCCGAGCCCCGTCTTCTCCGCGATGATGTCGCCGTAGCGCGACAGCTTCGTGCCGCTTGCGATTATGAGCGCGGTGCAGACCAGGAATTCAAACCAGAGGAACATGGAATAAGCCTCTCGGGGAAGGGTTCGTTAGCCCCTTAACTATTGCATAAGCCTCTACGGGTGTCAATGAGCGGCAGGGGGGAGCGGATTGGCACAGAAGTGTTGACTTATGGGCGCGTTGAACCTAAAATGTACCGGATGCCAAATACCCTTAAAACGTGGGTCCTCGCGACCCTGCTGGTGCTCGCCGCCGCGTTCCCCGCACGGGCCTTCGTGGTCGACTCCGTACCGGCGGGCCCCATAAGGGTCGTGGTGATAGACCCGGGCCACGGCGGAGAGGACAGCGGCGCGGTGGGCTCCGGAGGCACCGCCGAGAAGGACGTCACTCTGAGCCTCGCCAAAAAGCTCGCTTCAAAGCTCAAGAAGAGGCTCGGCCTGAGGGTGCTCCTTACGAGGGAGACCGACGTATTCGTGCCGCTGGAGGAGAGGACGGCGTTTGCCAACAGGCACAAGGCCGACATATTTATCAGCATCCACGTCAACGCCGCTTCCAACAGGCGCGCCAACGGCGTGGAGACGTACTTTCTGAGCTTCGAGACGAGCGACGAGGACGCCAGAAGGGTGGCGGCCTTCGAGAACAGGGTCGCAAGGGCGGCGGGCGGCGACCTCGGGGAGGGGACCGATGACCTTAAGTTCATCCTCTTCGACCTCGTCAACACCGAGGCTCACCACGAAAGCTCCCGGCTCGCGGAGTTCGTTCATACGAGCCTGCTCAAGCTCACGCGCAAGGAGAACCGCGGGGTCAAGCAGGCCCCGTTCACCGTGCTCGCGGGTGCTACCATGCCCGCCATACTCGTGGAGGTGGGCTTTATATCCAACCCGGCGGAGGAGAGGTGGCTCTCCCTGGGCAAGGACCAGTCGAGGATAGCCGATTCCATAGCCGACGGCGTATCCGGTTTTGAAAAAATGCTTGGAGGCGGTGTAAGCTATGTCGGGTTCAGGGAAAAGGAATGACGGGAGGGAGCTCGACCAGCTCCGTCCCGTGGCTATAAGTAGGGGGTACCTCAAGTTCGCGGAGGGCGCCGTGCTCATGGAGATGGGGGATACGAAGGTCCTGTGCACGGCCACGGTCGAGCACAGGGTGCCGCCTTTCCTTAATGGCACGGGCAGGGGGTGGATGACCGCCGAGTACGGCATGCTCCCGAGGTCGAGCAAGATAAGGATACGCAGGGAGTCCTCCGCCGGAAAGGTGGGCGGCAGGACGCATGAGATCCAGAGGCTCATAGGCCGCAGCCTCCGGGCCGTCTTCGACCTTGCGGCCCTCGGAGAGAGGACGGTCTTTGTCGACTGCGACGTGCTCCAGGCCGACGGGGGCACCCGCACCGCCTCCGTAACAGGGGCCTACGTGGCCGTCTACGACACCCTTTCGGCGCTCGTGGCCGAGGGGGAGCTTGAGAAGGTGCCGGCGTCGGATTCGGTGGCGGCGGTTAGCGTGGGCATGGTAGGCGGGGTGCCGTGCCTCGACCTCAACTACGAGGAGGACTCGCGCGCCGGGGTGGACATGAACGTCATAATGACGGGCGCGGGCAGGTTCGTGGAGGTGCAAGGCACCGCCGAGGCCGCCGCCTTCTCGCGCGAGGAGCTCGGCTCCATGCTCGACCTCGCCGCAAAGGGCATAGGCGAGCTGACCTGCGCGCAGGCGAAGGCGCTCGATGGATAGGCTGGTCCTCGCCACACGGAACGCGGGCAAGATACGGGAGATAAGAAGGCTCCTCGAAGGCACGGGCATAGACGTGCTGACCCTCGACGACGTACCCGCCATGGAGCTTCCCCCCGAGACCGGAGACACCTTTAAGGAGAACGCGCTTGCCAAGGCCCGCTTCGTAGCGCGGAGCACGGGCATCGCCGCGCTTGCCGACGACTCCGGCCTCGAGGTCGACTTCCTCGGCGGCAGGCCCGGGGTACGCTCCGCCCGGTACGCCGGACAGGATGCCACCGACGAGGAGAACTACCGGAAACTCCTCAGGGAGCTCGATGGCGTGCCCGCAGAGAAAAGGGGCGCGCGTTTTAGGGCCGTGGTGGCGCTGGTATTGCCAGACGGCACGGAGGCCGCTTTCGACGGTCTCTTCGAGGGCGTCATAGCCGAGGCGCCGGCGGGGTGCGGGGGCTTCGGCTACGACCCGGTCTTTTTCGTCCCCTCTGAGGGCAGGACGAGCGCCGAGCTTACGGCGGACGAAAAAAACTCCATCAGCCACAGGTCCAAGGCCCTTGCGAAGTTGAAGGCCTGGCTCCTCCGGAATAGATGAGCGATACCGGCTTTTCCTCTCCCCTCCGCACTCTCGCCCGACAGCTCCGGGTACCTCCATCAGAGTTGCCACTCTCGCAACCGGGCCTTCTTTTGTTTTCCACCCTTCGGCATTTTTCATTCCATTCTCCCCATGTTTTAGTGCAAAATGCCGGAAAAACTGGTAAACTTAGGCATCGTCGAAACCAACAATCCTGAAAGAGGGCGCACAGAGATGGAAGAGAAGCTTGTAATGGACGTGGTGCCGGGGCTCGAGGGCATACCGGCGGCGGATTCCGCCATAAGCTACATAGACGGGGAAGAGGGGGTGCTCGAGTACAGGGGCATACCCGTGCAGACGCTTGCAGAGAAGAGCGAGTTCCTCGAGGTCGCGTGGCTGCTGATATTCGGCCGCCTCCCGAAAAAGGATGAGTATGAGAAGTTCAAGAGGGACGTCACCTATCACACGAGGCTCAAGCTCAAGATACTGCGCGTGATGGAGTACCTGCCGGAGAACGGCCACCCCATGCACTACCTTCAGGCCGTGACATCGGCCATGGGCATGTACTACCCGGCGCGCAACACCCTCGATGAGGAGGTGAGGTACTGGTCGGCGGTAAGGCTCCTGGCCAAGCTGCCGACGATAACCGCGGCCTGCAACAGGCTGCGCCACGGGGACTCGCCCCTGCCTCCGCGCAACGACCTCTCCTTCGCCGCGAACTTCTACTACATGCTCTTCGAGTGCGAGCCCACTGCGCTCATAGAGAAGATGCTCGACGTGATGTTCATACTCCACGCCGACCACACCATGAACGCCTCGACCTTCAGCGCGAGGGTCGTCGGCTCCACGCTCGCCGACCCGTACACCATAGTCTCCTCGGCCATAGGCACGCTCTCCGGGCCGCTTCACGGCGGGGCCAACGAGGAGGTCGTGCGCATGATAGAAGAGATAGGCTCGGTGGAGAACGTGCGGCCGTACATAGAAGGCAAGCTGGAGCGCAAGGAGAAGATAATGGGAGTGGGGCACAGGGTCTACAAGACGTTCGACCCGAGGGGCGAGGTACTCAAGGGCTACATAAGCGACCTTGCGGCCCACCACGGGGTGGACGCCCGCACGCTCGAGATCTCGCAGGAGCTCGAAAGGGTGGTCACGGAGAAGCTCGGCCCCAAGCACCTGCACCCCAACGTCGACTTCTACTCCGGGATAGTCTTCAAGGGCATCGGCGTCCCGCCGGAGCTCTTCACGCCGATATTCGCGATGGGGAGGGTGGCAGGCTGGCTCGCGCATTGGATGGAGCAGCTGGCGACAAACCGCATCTACCGCCCGACGCAGAAGTACGTGGGAAAGAGAAATCAGCCTTACGTGCCCATGGACGAGAGGCGATGACTTGAAGAGAACGGAAGCCAGGATTCTGAAGGCGCGCCCCGTGGCGTTCATACTGTTCGCCGCCCTTGTACTGGTCTCGTCCCTGGGATGCACGCACAGGATGGTGAGGGTCTCGGACATGCAGGAGGTCCCGCTCCCGGAGTTTGTCGAAAGCATGAAGGCCGTAAGGGTCGTCTTCGTCGGCGAGCTGCATGACAAGAAGTCGCACCACAAGCTGCAGCTCGATATCATCCGCGCGCTCGATGAGGCGGGCATGGACGTCGCCATAGGTGTGGAGATGTTCCCGCGGGAGAACCAGGCGGAGCTCGACCGCTGGGTCTACGGCACCATGGGGGAGGCAGAGTTCAAGGAGGTCTACAGGAAGAACTGGAAGCTGCCGTGGCCGCAGTACAGGGACATATTCCTCTACGCCAGGGAGCGCATGATACCGGTCGTGGCGCTCAATATCTCACGCAAGTTCATACACCAGGTCTTCACCGAGGGCATCGGCTCGCTCTCCGAGGAGCAGAAGGCGGAGATACCCTCCGGTGTGACGTGCGACGTGGACTCCGAGTACGAGGGGTTCATAAAGGAGGCGATGGGCGAGCACGAGATGGAGGACGCCACCTTCAAGAAGTTCTGCGAGGCGCAGATGGTCTGGGACGCGGCGATGGCAAAGAGCGTGGTGGATTATCTCGAGCATAACCCCGGCAGGAAGATGGTGGTGCTCGCGGGCAGCGGTCATTCGTGGAAGCGGGGCATACCCGGACAGATGGAGAGGATCTCCGGGCTCGATTACCTCGTGATACTCCCGGAGGACAGCGAGACAGGCTCGTTCAAGATAACGACCAAGGACGCCGACTACATCTGGACCGGCTGGTTCTATTGAGGTGGTCTCAGTCCTGCTGGTGCTCGTCGAAGAGCCTTTTGAACTGCTCGGCGCAGTCGAGGAAGCCCTTGAAGACCCTGGGGTCGAACTTGCCCTCGGAGCCCTTGATTATCCTTACGGCCGATTCATGGTCGAAGGCGTCCTTGTACGGCCTTCTGCTCCTGATGGCGTCGTAGATGTCCACGATGTTGACTATCCTGCCTGATATGGGTATTTCTTCGCCCTTTAGCCCCCTCGGGTACCCGGCGCCGTTCCAGCTCTCGTGGTGCGTAAGCGCGATGTCGTGCGCGGCCTGCAGTATCTCGGAATCCGACTCGCGCAGTATGTCGGCCCCGATGGTCGTGTGGCTTCTCATTATGACGGCCTCGGCCTCCGTGTGGCCTCCTTTTTTAAGGAGTATGGAATCGGGGATGCCTATCTTGCCGACGTCGTGCATGGGGCTTGCGAAGAATATCGCCTCCGCGGTGGTCTCGTCCAGCCCGAGGTACCTCGCCAGCATCTGCGAGTAAAGGCTAATCCTCTTGATGTGCCCGCCTGTCTCCTTGTCCCTGTACTCGGCGGCGAGAGTGAGCCTGTAGACGGTCTCTATGTAGCCGTACCGTATCTTCTCGTAAGCCTTCTCAAGCTGCTCCTGCTTGTTGTTTACCTCGCCCTCGAGCATCCGGCCGTGCGCTATGAGGTAGTCCTCGTACTTCTTGACCTTCAGCAGGTTCCTTATGCGGATGCGGAACTCGGTCTCGTCCACGGGCTTTGAGAGAAGCTCGTCCGCCCCGTCCTGGAGCCCCTTGAGCTTGGATTCCCTGTCCGAGAGCGATGTGACGATGAGCACGGGGATGTGCATGGTGGTGTGTTCGGACTTGAGCCTGCGCGTGACATCGAACCCGCCCATGCCCGGCATCACAACGTCCATGATGATGATGTCGGGCTTGAATGAGTCGACCTTCTCCATGACCGCCAGTCCGTTGTCCACGGTCATGCACTCGTGGCCGAGCCCTTCTATAAGGTCGCTGAATACCTGGCGGTAGAATCTGTCGTCGTCGGCAACGAGTATCCGTGCTTTTTTGTCTGCGGTATCCAGAGCGGGCATAGAGGTCCCTGTCCTTGTTCATCCGGGCGGTATTCATGCCCCGGGCGGGGCTGTGAGCGGGCCATGTTCCGTTAAAGATTATTACGAAGAGAGCGATAAGTCAAGTATGCAGGGTGCTCAAAATGAGGATTATAATCCTTGACATGAAAAAATTATTCTAATATGATACATAAAATTTTGAAAGAGGATATCGATATTTGGCTTATCTTTCAAGGAACAAGGACAAAAACCCCATAAGGCCCATACTGCTCTCGGTCCTCGTGGGTATTTCACTCTTCCTTTCGGCACTCTTCCTTCTAAGCCCGGAAGCATCTTCCCAGAAATCCAATGTTACGGGAGAGCCCGTCCCGGTGGCCGAGGCGGCCCCCGTGGTCCCAGAGCCCCGTATCGAGAGCCACAGCGTCAAGCTCTCCGGCAACGACACCTTCTACCAGGTGATGACGGACCTCGGCGTCTCCGGGGCCGATATCTACACCATAACGAAGAAGGCGCGCCCGATATACGATCTGAAGTATCTGAAGCGCGGCGAGGTGATGGACGTGACCACGGCGGACGGCGAGTTCTCCCGCCTCGAGTTCAGGTTCGGCGAGACCGATATCCTGAAGATAGAGAAGGCGGCAGGGGAGCAGGGCGGCTACATGGTATCGAAGGTCGAGCTCCCGAGCGAGACCCGGCAGGTCATCGTCGTCGGCACCATAAAGACGTCCCTGTACGAGGACGGGATAAAGGCCGGTGCCGACCCGATGGCGCTCATGGAGCTCTCCGACATATTCGCTTGGGACGTCGACTTCGCCTCTGACATAAGGAAAGGCGACACCTTCAGCGTTCTTACGGAGGTGCTCTACGTCAACGGGGAGGCCATGCGCACCGAGCGTGTCCTCGGCGCGGAGATGGTGAACGACGGGAAGAAGTACACGGCCATATACTTCCGGGGCAAGAACGGCAACGGCTACTACGACGAGAACGGCAAGTCGCTCAGAAGGACGCTCCTTAAATCCCCCTTGAGGTACCGCCGCATATCGAGCTACTTCACGAAAAGGCGCTACCACCCCATACTCAAGAAGTACCGCCCCCACCACGGCATAGACTACGCCGCGCCCGTCGGCACGCCCGTCGAGTCCGCCGGCAGCGGCAGGGTCACGTTCGCCGGCTGGAAGAGAGGGTACGGCAACTTCGTAACCGTCAGGCACAACAACGGCTACTCGACCTCCTACGGCCACTTCTCGCGCATCGCCCGGGGCATACGCCGTGGCGTCAAGGTCGACCAGGGCGACGTCATCGGGTACGTCGGTTCGACCGGCATCTCCACCGGGCCGCACCTCCATTACGAGGTCAGGCTCCACAACAGGCTCATAAACCCGTTGAGGATAAAGGCCGTGGCGGACAAGACCGTAAGGAAGGCCGACGGCGAGGCGTTCGCGCTCGTAAAGGCGGATGTCGAGCGCAAGCTCAACGGCATATACGCCGTGGCGTCCACGGCCACGCGTTGATACGCCCCGGTCCGCCGCGTCAGACACCCTGTAGATACCCTTTTATATATGAAGCGCAGGTAAGAGGAAAGGCCCTTTTTCGAAAGGGCGCGTCAAACTGTCATGGAGAATAAGATGCCTGATAAGGCCCCCCGTCTGCTCCTTCCGGTAACCCTCGGCGTGGAGGTGCTCGTCGAGATTACCAACCTCAAGCTCCGCATAAAGAGCCTGATGGTGGGCATGGAGCACGGCAGGTACATAATCGTGAGGATATCCCCGCAGGACCTCATCGGCAACTTCAGGAGCGAGGCGGTCCTCGAGAGCCCCATGATCATCAGGTACCTGTACAACGGCACCGTCTACGGCTTCGAGACGAGGGTGCTGAACGTGGTGGCGCAGCCCGCCAAGCTCTTCATCGTTTCTTACCCGGAAAAGATAGAGGAGTACAGCGTGCGGAACCGCTCGAGGTACGAGTGTGTCCTGCCCGCCAGCACCATGTTCGGCAACGACATCGTCGACATGGTGATAGTGGACATAAGCCGTGAGGGGTGCCAGGCCTTCATAAAGGTCACCGAGCCCAAGAGGGATGAGCTTTACGGCCTCATACAGGTCAACAAGAAGATAGACATGAGGGTGCAGTTCCCCGGCTCCGAGGGCAGGTACGACCTTGTGGGCATCATAAGGAACGTCGGCAAGGAGCCCGACAAGATAATACTCGGAGTGCTCTTCCAGTCGCTCGCCCCCGATGCCAAGGTCCAGCTCGACAAGTACATCGACCTCATAGCCGAGACGGGAAAGGAGCACTGAGGCCGGTAGCGCCCATCTCCGGCCTGTCCATCCCGTTCCATCCTTTTATACCCGCAAGTCCAGACTACCGCCCCCTGAGCATCGCCCCCGTGTGCCTCGCTATCATCAGCTCCTCGTTCGTCCTTATCACCCTTACGGTCACGCGCCCGCCGTCTTTCGAGATTACCCCGGCGTTCTGTCCGTTGCGCTGCGGGTCCACGCTCAGGCCGAGAAAGCCCAGCGGCGCACAGATGCGCTCCCTTACCAGTGGGGAGTTCTCGCCGATGCCGCCGGTAAAGACGACGGTGTCGAGCCCGCCGAGAGAGGCCGACAGCGCGCCGATGAACTTGCGCGCCTGGCGGCAGAATATCTCCACGGCGAGCTGTGCCCGCCTCTGCCCGCTCTCCAGCAGGTCCTCCATCGATGGGCTTATGCCCGAGAGGCCGAGCAGCCCGGACCTCTTGTTCAGGAGCTCGTTCAGCCCTTCGGCGCCGAGTCCTTTTTCCCTCAACAGGTAGACGATGATGCCCGGGTCGAGGTCCCCGGAGCGGGTGCTCATCACGAGCCCGCCCGTGGGGGTCAGACCCATGGTGGTGTCCACGCTCACCCCGTTCTCTATGGCGGCCATGGACGCCCCGTTGCCGAGGTGCGCCACCACCATCCGGGCGCCGCACCGCTCATCGAGCGGGCCCATCTGCGAGACGACGTACTCGTAGGAGAGGCCGTGGAAGCCGTAGCGCACGACCCCCTCGTCGCGAAGCTCCAGGGGCAGGGCGAAGGTGCGAGCCTCCTGCGGCATTGTCATGTGGAAGGAGGTGTCGAAGCAGGCGAACTGCGGCAGCTCCGGCAGGACCCGGGCAACCGCCTCTATGGCCTTTATCTCGTGGGGCAGGTGCTCGGTGGCGAAGGGGGCAAGCCCCTTTAGGGCCGCCAGAAGTTCCGCGTCGACCCTGTGGGGGCGGTCGTAGCGGGGCCCTCCGAACACGACCCTGTGCCCTGCGGCGGCGATGAGCGCGCCCTCGGGCCTGGAGGAGAGCCACCCGAAGAGCCTTTCGAGCGCGGCATCGTGCCCGGGCATATCGAGCGCCTCGTCCGCGAGGACCCCGCTCGAGGGGCCTACGGCGAGAAACGACCCTTGTCCGAGCCCGATCCTTTCGAGGCGCCCGGAGAGTATCTTGCGCTCGCACCCGTTCGAGACCTCGTAGAGCGAGAACTTGATGCTCGAAGAGCCGCTGTTTATGGTCAGCACCCTGTCGTCCATGGAATGGGCCTCTGTACGGTATGCCGTCTTTCGCGAACGGAGGCGGCGGGCCTACCCGCCGCCACGCAGGAGATAGGCGTTAAGAAGGGGCAGGGCGACCTCGGAGGCGAGCACGAGGGACCAGAGCCTGCCCTGCCAGATCCTGTAGTCGGCAAAGAGCTTCGACCATGGGAACCTGAAGACGTAATGGCCGATGATGAACTCGAAGATTATGCTGCAGGAGAGCCAGAGGAGCCCGGCGGAGAGCGCCGGGAGGTAGACCGGAAGGCCCCCGGCCCAGCTCATGCGCAGATAGACGCGGGAGAAGACGAATATGACGGTTATGATGAAGAAGGTCTTGTAGAGGTGCGCCCTGTAGCCGCCGATGAGCCTCGAGACGACGAGGTCGCCGAAGAAGCCGTTGGCGATGGCTATGACGACCATCACGAACCAGAATATGAAGGCGAGCTTGAGGTTCACAGGGCGCTATCCAAGGTTGTCATCTGCTTATCGGCCCTTTCCAATGTCTCATCCCTCCGGCGACGTTGTAGACCTGCTTGTACCCGTTGTCGCTGAGTATCTCGCCGAGCTCGTCGCCCATGGGGCCTCCGTGGCATACGAAGACTATGCGGTCGGAGGGTGAGAGCTCCTTCAATATCCTGTTGTGCGCGCCGTCGTAGGGTATGTTTATGGCCCCGGGTATGTGGCCGCGCGAGTAGCGCCAGGGCTCCCGCACGTCGACTATGACCACGGGTTTGCCGTCCTTCATCATAGCCTCGAGCTCGGCCCCGGAGATCACGTTGTGTCCGGCGTGAGCCCCAAGCGCGCCGAGCAGGAGAACGGTGAATACCAAGTTGGAGACAAGGAAGAGTTTTTTCATGATAAGCCCTCCTGAGTTTGTCCTCTCTGAAACCCCCCGTTTTTAACAGGTTAGCAGAATGGGGCCCCGGAGTCAAAGGCGAATGGTGTTGCGCGTCCCCCGTTTTTCCGGTATTCTGGCCTCATGGAAGCAAGAACCGCGAAAACGGGCGGGCCAAGGCCCGTCTGGTCGCACTCCGCGTACCCTGTTGGAGAGGTCTACGTCTCCCTCGGCGCAAGGGGCGTGACAGACCTCCTCGTATCCTCCGGTGCGGATGACGCCGCGTTCGGGGCAAGGCTCGCATTGAAGTACGGGGGGGTCTGCGTCGAGGACGGGACGGCCTTGAAGGATGTTCTCGGGTGGCTGGACGGGTACTTCCGCGGTGAGGCGGCCCCGTTCCCCCTGCCGCTCGACCCCATGGGCACCGGCTTTGAGAAGGCGGTCTGGAAGGTGATAGCCGCCATACCGAGGGGCTCGGTGCGCACCTACGGCCAGCTCGCCGTCTGGGCCGGAAGGCCCGGGGCCGCGCGCGCCGTCGGAGGCGCCTGCGGCGCGAACCCCGTCCCCATCATAATCCCGTGCCACAGGGTCGTGTCCGCGAACGGGCCGGGAGGCTATACCGGTGGGCTCGCCGTCAAAAGGGCCCTGCTCGGTATCGAGGGCGTGGAGCTCTGAGCCAGCGCCCCGCCCCTCCTCGGTTACATCGAGAACTGCCCGTGGGCCACGAGCGCCCCTGCCGTGGCCGCCACCAGGGATATGAAGACCATCCCCCAGTGCAGCCTGTTCATGCGGGCGAAGACGGTGTCTATCTCCATCTTCTCGCCGCTCTTCATCATGTTGCTCAACATCTTCTTTATCACCAGCGGCTCGAGCCCCCAGAGCATCACGAACCAGAAGACCCATATCAGCGTCATTACCGTAAGCGGTATGCCCGCCCTCGTGAAAAGCAGCCTCTGCCAGCCCATAAGGAGCATCATGATAAAGCCGGAAGCGCCGGTTATCAGGTTGTATATCCGGGCGTGCCTGGCGAACCTGTGCTCTATCCTCTGGAACATCAGCACCTTCTGCAGGGCGTCCGGCGTCTTTATGACCATCGGCAGCACGATGATGGTCACGAACGCCAACCCCCCTATCCAGAGTATGACCGTAAGGAGATGGATGATGTGCATCAGGTAAAACAGCATTTGTACCCTCCCGGGTTTATGGACGGATGGCTGTGAGGCCGGAAACCCCCCGAAACCCCGGGCTTCCGGCCTCCCAAGCCTCCATGAAGTATACAATATCCCACGGAAAAGGCGCCGACAACATGACGGAAATCAGTATGCCGGCCCTCTCCCGTAATTAATTAGCCCCCAGTAAAGACCCTGAATCTCCCCCATGCGGCTCCGATACGCCAATCTTATCAGATTTTTTGGCTTCCATTGAGCTTTTTTTTAAAGAAATTAAGCTTAAATATCAGTGTGTTGGACGAGGGCTGGGCGCGGGACGAAAAAAAATGCCGAAAACCACTTGACAGGTTCCTGAAATATTTTATAATAGAATTGTTCCAAGTTGAGAAGTATTCCAATAAACCGGTTCCGGTCCTCAGGCGGGCCGGCGGAGAGATAGAGATGGATAAGATAATAAGCAGGTACAGGGGAAAGGGTTTCAAGCTCACGCCGCAGAGGATAGCGATACTGCAGTTCCTCGAGGGCAATACGGGCCACCCGACGGCCGAGGAGATATACAGCGAGATAAAGAAGACGAACCCGACCGTCTCGTTCGCGACCGTCTACAATACCCTGCAGGCGCTCAAGGACAGGGGCGAGCTGCTCGAGATAACCATAGACCCGCAGCGCAAGCACTTCGACCCCAACCCCGAGCCGCACCACCACATCATCTGCACCGAGTGCAAGAAGATAGGCGACATATTCGTCGATTATTCCATGGCCTTGAGCCTTCCGGAAGAGGTGCTCGAGGAGTTCCAGGCCACCGGGAACCACATAGACTTCTACGGCATTTGCCGCGATTGCAGGCAGAAGAAATCAAATTAAAAGGAGGAAGAAAAAATGTCAGAGAACGCCATAGTCCAGAACGACGCCCCAGATTTCACCGCGCAGGCGGTAATGCCCGACGGAGGGGTAAAGGAGATTACGCTTTCGGATTACAGGGGAAAGTACGTTATACTATTCTTCTACCCACTGGACTTCACCTTTGTCTGCCCCACGGAGATAATCGCCCTGAGCGACAGGCTCGAGGAGTTCAGGTCGAGGAACGCGGAGATCATCGGGGTGTCCGTAGACAGCCACTTCTCCCACATCGCGTGGAGGAACACTCCGAGGAAGGAGGGGGGCATAGGAGATATAAGCTATCCGCTGGTCTCTGACCTCGACAAGTCCATCAGCCGCAAGTACGGCGTGCTTGTCGAGAAGCCGGGCATAGCGCTGCGCGGGCTCTTCCTCATAGACAAGCTCGGCAAGCTGCGCCACATAACCATAAACGACCTGCCGCTCGGCAGGAACGTGGACGAGGTGTTGAGGGTGCTCGACGCCCTGCAGTTCAACGAGAAGCACGGCGAGGTCTGCCCCGCGAACTGGCACAAGGGCGAAGACGGCATGAAGCCCGACCAGGAGGGGCTCAAGGAGTACGCGAGCGCTCACTTTTAAGGGGGCGCGTCGATATCAGAGACGATAGGTGTCCGACAACGGGCGTGGGTCAGATGGTCAAACAACGGGAGGTGCGACGATGGCCGTATGGAAGTGCGAGGACTGCGGATACACGAAGGAATCGAGATGCAAGCCCAGGAAGTGCCCGCAGTGCGAGACGACGTGCTTTGTGAAGGATGAAGGCAGGGACTGCAAGAAGTAAAAGTCCTGGGGCATTTATTTGAAAGGAGGCGGTATCGATGTTAGGGGCCAGATTTGACCGCAAGGTAAAAAGGCAAGGCAATGTCCCTGTTGGGTTCCCCGGTGAGCTGGCGAAGCCTCTTAAAAAAAGGCGGAGCCGCGCGGCACTGGACCGTGACATTGATGTGCGCCGTAAAGACACGGCGGAGAAGAGACCTCAGGCGACAGATTCGATAAACGCTTACTTTAACGGCATCAAGAGGTTCCACCTCCTCGACAAAAATGAGGAGATGGAGCTTGCCAGGAAGGTGGCGCTCGGGGACGGCGAGGCCCGCAGGCGCATGATAGAGGCCAACCTCAGGCTGGTCGTCAACATAGCCAAGCGCTACATCGGCCGGGGGCTTCCCCTGCAGGACCTCATAGAAGAGGGGAACATAGGGCTTATAAAGGCCGTCGAGAGGTTCAGGCCGTCGAAGGGCTGCAAGTTCTCGACCTACGCGACCTACTGGATAAGGCAGTCGATAGACAGGGGTATCGCGAACCAGGCGAATACCGTAAGGTTGCCGATACACATAACGACCGACATGTCGAAGGTCACCAGGGCCGAAAGGGAGCTTGCGAGCACGCTCGGCCACGAGCCCAACGTAGCAGAGATAGCCGACAAGACAGGGCTTTCCGGCAGGTACGTGAACAAGCTCCACTCGATACACAGGAAGAACTTCTCGCTCGAGGCGTCTATCTCGGAGGGCACCGACCAGTCTCTTCTCGACGTGATCGAGGACACCACCAGCCCGGCGCCCGGCGATTCCATGGTCGCCGGCACGCAGACGGAGAAGGTGGCCTCGTGGCTCGATATGCTCGATGAGAACGAGAGGAGGATAATCTCCATGCGCTACGGCATCGACGGAGAGGGGCCCAAGACGCTGGAGACCGTGGGCAGGAGCTTCGGCCTTACGCGGGAGCGCGTAAGGCAGATAGAGGCCAAGGCCCTCGGCAAGCTCAAGAAGATAGTCGAGGAGACCTCGCTCGAGTTCTCGGACATGGTTTGACCGGGGGAAAGTCGACGAAGGTCTGATCTGTACAGAGTTTTTTTGAAGATACCTTTCATGAGTGAGGGGCCGGGGGGAACGGAGATCAAGTCCGTTCCCCCCGGCCTTTTTTTGTCCAACCGCGCCCGGCGGACCCGCGGACCCCTTCAAGACCCCCCCTTCGTAGATTCATCCCCGCGGCCAAGAAGCTTTAAAGCGTCAGGGGTTTCTGCTATCATGTCCTTCGGCCGGTTTTTTGCCGCGCCTCTGCCGCGCGGCACCCGGCGGGCAGTGACTTCACCCCCTACCCGGTGTGGAGAGGGCGAAGCGGAGGGGTTCCATGAAAGGGGCGAAGGGTCAGGATGGGCAAGGGAAGCAACAGCAGAATAAAGAGGGACGGGCCTAAGTCCGCGGCGGGGTCATCCAACATCTCCATAGTGCTCGTGGAGCCCAGGGGCTCCGGGAACGTAGGCAGCGTAGCGCGCGCCATGAAGAACACGGGCCTTTCAGACCTCGTCCTGGTAAACCCGTGCGATTACCTCAACAACGAGGCCTACTCCATGGCCTGCAAGGCCGACGACGTGCTGCGGGCCGCGCGGGTCTACCCCACGCTCGACGAGTGCGTAAAGACCACCGGGGTGCTCGTCGGGGCCACCCGCAGGATGGGGCGCCTGAGGTACCCGGTGCTCACCCTCGATGAGGCTGTACCGAGGATAATCGAGCTTGCCCGGACGAACCGTGTCTCCATACTCTTCGGCAGGGAGGACAGGGGGCTGCTCAACTCGGAGATAAAGCAGTGCGACATCCTCTTTGAGATACCCACCTCCGGGGCCTACCCGTCCTTGAACCTCTCTGTCGCTGTCATGCTGGTCTGCCACCACATCTTTACGGCCCAGGGGGCGAAGGGCCCCACCGTGGAGGTCGCCCCGAGGGAGGA
>JBHHYT010000044.1:0-18760 GCA_046757705.1 Thermodesulfobacteriota bacterium | reverse complement strand
TGGGCGACTGGCTATTCGGCCAGCCTGAAGCCCACGTGCAAGTAGCGGCGTGTAGGCTCGAGCGCGTACCTGTAGGTGGTGCGCAGCTTGAAGGGAGGGTCGGCAAAAGACCCGCCCCTGACCGAGCGGTACATGGAAAAATCCACGCCGTACGGGTCTTTCTTGGGGCTGTTCTGGTAGTAGTCGAAGTCGAAGTAGTCCTCGCACCATTCCCAGACGTTGCCGGCCATATCATAAAGGCCGAGACCGTTAGGCTTTTTCATCCTGACCTTCTGGAGGGTATCGTCGGAGTTGTCCTCGAAGAAGGCATAGTCCTTTATCTCGGCCTCGTTGTTCAATCCGGGCCACTCCTCCTGCCGGCCTCCGCTGCGCGCCGCGTACTCCCATTCGGCCTCCGTGGGGATGCGATAGTAGCCGTCGGTTATCTTATTGAGCCTGTTTACGAAGTTCACCACCTCGTGATAGCTCAAGAAGGTGACCGGTTTTTTCGGGTCCCTCACCCCCGGCAGCTTCTTGTCGTAAAATACAGCCGGCAGCCCTCCGAAGACGGCCTCGAAGAGCTCCTGCGTCACCTCGGTGTCCTGCATGTAATAATCGGAGACGCAGACCTCGTGGGCGGGCCTCTCGTCGTCATCGCCCTCGTTCGTCCAGTCCCCCATCTTGAAGCAGCCGCCCTTTATATAAACCATCTTTATAGGCGGCAGGTCCTCGGGCTTGACGATCCTTTCCGCGGGTTTCTCTTCCTTCAGCCTCTCGCCGAGACCGAGCTCATCGTCGCCTTCCATGGAGCCGGGGGGCGGCGGCGCCTCTGCTGAAAATACCGGCCTTACCATGGCGAATACGGAGAAAACTACCAGGAAAAAGAAGAAAATGGTCGATTGGGATCTTCTCACGTCTACCTCCTTCTGATTGATCATGCGTCGCGAGCGCCGCCCCGGGGTCTTAAGCGGGGCCGGCGAGCGAAGTGTAACCTGAAATCCCTTGCATGTCGAAGCTCCCGGCGGCCTTGCGCGGGGAGCTTCGGACCAAAAACAACCGGAACCGCATGGTCCCGGGCGGTCGGCTCACTTGAAGAGCACGAGCTGAGGGGCCGCGTGTTTCTTGAATATGTCCACGGGGTACTTCCCCGTAAAACAGGCGTCGCAGAAGCCGCCACCGGCCTCGGCCACGGCGCGGTAGAGTCCTTCCACGCTAAGGTAGCCGAGGGTGTCGGAGGTGATATAGGCGTTTATGTCGGAGACCGACTGAGTGGAGGCTATAAGCTCTTCCTTGCACGGGGTGTCTATGCCGTAGTAGCACGGGCAGACGGTCGGAGGGGAGCTTATCCTCATGTGGACCTCTTTGGCCCCGGCGGCGCGCACCATCTTTATTATCTTCCTGCTGGTCGTGCCCCTCACGATGGAGTCGTCCACGATGACGACCCTCTTGCCCTTTATCACGTCCCTTACGGCGTTGAGCTTTATCTTGACGCCGAAGTGCCTGATGGAGTCCTTGGGCTCTATAAAGGTCCTCCCCACGTAGTGATTCCTTACTATGCCCTTCTCGAAGGGTATGCCGGACTGCAGCGCGTAGCCTATGGCCGCCGGAACGCCGGAGTCCGGCACAGGGATCACCATGTCCGCCTCCACGGGGTGCTCTATGGCGAGGCGCGCCCCGAGGTTCTTGCGCACCTCGTAGACGTTGGCGCCGAATATGGTGGAGTCGGGGCGGGCGAAGTATATGAACTCGAAGACGCACGGCTTGTACGGCACCTTTGGGAAAGGCTTGTACGACGCCATCCCGGTCTTGTCTATGACAACTATCTCGCCGGGCTCTATGTCGCGGACGTACTCGGCCTCTATGAGGTCGAAGGCGCACGTCTCGGAGGCCACCACCCAGGCGTCCTTGAGCCTGCCAAGGGACAGGGGCCTGAAACCGTACGGGTCGCGAGCGGCTATCATGGTGTCCTCGGTGAGGAAGAGCATCGAATACGAACCCTCGAGCCTGCCGAGGGACGAGGTGACGCGGTCCACTATCGAACGTTCCTTGCTCGAAGCGATGAGGTGGACGACGACCTCGGTGTCCATGGACGACTGGAATATGGAGCCGTAGGCCTCGAACTGGGCGCGGAGCAGGAGGGAGTTTACGATGTTACCGTTGTGCGCCACGGCTATGCCGCCCCGGGAGTATTCGACCACGAAGGGCTGCGCGTTCCTTATGTGGCTGTCGCCCTCGGTGGAGTACCTGACATGGCCGATGGCACAGTCGCCTTCAAGGCGGCTTATGTCCTCGCTGGAGAACACGTCGGCCACGAGGCCCATGCCCTTGTGCGAGTTCAGCCGCCTGCCGTCGGACGAGACTATGCCCGCGCTCTCCTGGCCCCTGTGCTGGAGCGAGTAGAGGCCGAGATATGTGAGGTTGGCGGCCTCGGGGTGTCCGAAGATGCCGAATACCCCGCACTCATCATTATAACGATCCGTGGACCTATCTTCTTCTTTTAACGGCACCATTTCCGCCATGATACAGACATTTTCATTATAAACCCCTTCTCAGCGCCAAAGGGGGTTGAGCGTTCAAGCTATGGGGCGCGACGCGGCTCATACGGCGGCGAGCCGCCCTTCGAGCGAGCCGCGAAACGCCTTTTCCATCAGGTCGAGCCCGGCGTCCACGAGGCCGCTTATCGTGAGCGAGGCCCCGCCGGTCTTGCCGATGGCCCGCAAGGGCACTCCCAGGGAGGCGCATACGGCCTCCAGGGCCGGAAGGTCCTTCTCCTTGAGGGAGACGATCATGCGCGACTGCGTCTCTCCGAAGAGGGCCACGTCGGCCCTGGCCCCCTGGGTGCCGGCCTCCACCGAAGCGCCGACGGGCGAATCCGGGTCGAGACAGCACTCCGCAAGGGCCACGGCGAGCCCGCCCTCGGATACGTCGTGCGCAGATAATATTATACACTCGTTGATGGCCCTTAAACAAGCCTCCTGTACATTTTTCTCAAATTCGAGGTCTATCCTCGGCGCCTGCCCCCTCTCGATGCCGTGCACGGCCTTGAGGTACTCGCTGCCGCCGATCTCGGTGCCCTCGACGCCGCCGAGCATGGCGACGAGGTCGCCCTCCCCCTTGAACCACTGCGTGGTGCGCATGCGGAGGTCCTCGATGAGCCCCACCATGCCTATGGTCGGGGTCGGGTGGATGGAGACGCCGGAGGTCTCGTTGTAGAAGCTGACGTTGCCGCCTATGACAGGCACGCCGAGCGCCACGCACGCCTCCTTTATTCCCTCGACGGCCTCCTTGAACTGCCACATTACGCCGGGGTTCTCCGGGTTGCCGAAGTTCAGGCAGTCGGTAAGGGCGATGGCCCTCGCGCCGCTTGCAGCGAGGTTCCGCGACGCCTCGGCAACGGCAATCCTGGCCCCCGTCCTCGGGTCGAGATAACAGTACCTCGAGTTGCAGTCCACGGTAAGGCCGAGCCCCTTTTTCGTGCCCTTCACCCTCACCACGGCGGCGTCAGAACCGGGAAGAACGACGGTATCGGTGCGCACCATGTGGTCGTACTGGCGGTATATCCACTCCTTGCTCGCTATGTTCGGAGAGCTGAGGAGCGTTATGAGGGTATCGTCGTAACTATCCGGTTCCTTGATGGAATTCAAATCCAATGTATTGAGGGCATCCTGTGAGGCGGGCCTCTCTACCGGCCTGTCGTAGACCGGGGCCTCGTCGGTAAGCGCGGCCACGGGGATATCCGCCACGGTCTTGCCGTCCTCGGTTATCCTGATGGAGCCGCCCTCGGTGACCGTCCCTATCACCTCGGCGTCGAGGTCCCACTTCTCGAAGATCTCCCTGACCTTCGCCTCCACGCCCTTGTGCACTACCATGAGCATCCGCTCCTGCGACTCGGAGAGCATTATCTCGTAGGCGCTCATGGCGTCCTCCCTGCGCGGGACCCTGTCTATGTCTATATCGAGGCCGGTGCCGGCGCGCGAGGCCATCTCCACGCTCGACGAAGTAAGCCCGGCCGCGCCCATGTCCTGAATGCCCACAACGTAGTCTGTCTTGAAGAGCTCGAGGCAGGCCTCGAGGAGGAGCTTTTCCGCGAACGGGTCCCCGACCTGCACCGTCGGGCGCCTCTCCTCGCCGCCCTCGCCGAAGACGTCCGAGGCCATCACCGCGCCGTGTATGCCGTCCCTGCCGGTGCGGGAGCCGACGTAGATGACAGGGTTGCCCACGCCCGAGGCGTTGCCCCTGAATATCCTGTCCTTCCTCACCAGACCGGCCGTCATGACGTTTACGAGGCAGTTGCCGTTGTACGATTCGTTGAAGTACGCCTCCCCGCCGACGGTGGGCACGCCCATGCAGTTGCCGTACCCGGCTATCCCGGCGGTAACCCCATCGACGAGGAAGGCCGTCCTCGCGTTCTCAAAGGAGCCAAAACGGAGCGAGTTGAGGGAGGCGAAGGGGCGCGCGCCCATGGTGAATATGTCGCGCAGTATCCCGCCAACGCCGGTGGCGGCGCCCTGATAGGGCTCTATGAACGAAGGGTGGTTGTGGCTCTCCATCTTGAAGGCGACGGCAAAGCCGTCGCCGATATCGACTATGCCCGCGTTCTCACCCGGCCCCTGAAGGACGTAAGGGCCCTCGGTGGGAAAGCCCTTCAAGTACTTGCGGCTCGACTTGTATGAGCAGTGCTCGCTCCACATGACCGAGAATATGCCGAGCTCTACGATGGTCGGCTCGCGGTCGAGTATCCTTAATATCTTCGCGTACTCGTCCGGGCTAAGTCCGTGCTCTTTAACGATTTTTTCGGTTATTTCCATTGTCCTTCCGTAAACTCCCCCGCCTTGAAGCAACTTCGGTGGTCATCCTTTTTTCCGGGCGTAGACCTCTACGGTGCCGCCGCGCCCCATGGCCGCCTCGGCCAGCGAGAGGGCGAATGAGAGCGGCAGCACGACCGGCATGGCAAGGACCATTATGCCGATGCTCAACAGGGTCTTCGCGCCCCTGCCGCTCTTAGACCTCAGGAAGTCGTAAAAAAGGTTCGTCCTGAAGCCGAGCGAGTTGAATATGCTCTGCAGGAACCCGTAAGGGTTGTACTCGAGCGAGAAGTGCTTCACGCTCAAGACCTCGAACCCGGCGTCCTCCATGAGCTTGCGGATGTGCTCAACGGAGTAGTGGTACAGATGGAACGGCGGGTCGAGGTGGAACCAGTTCCTTCCTGTAAGCCGCGCCTGAAGGGAGCGGACGTTCGGGACCGCGAGGACAAGCAGCCCGCCCGGCCTTATTATCCTCCGGCACTCGGCCATGACGCCGACAGGGTCCCTCATGTGCTCGAAGACGTGCCACATGGTCATGGCGTCGAAGTCCTCGGCCGGAAAGCTGACGTCCGAAAGGGAGCCGGCCTTCAGCTCGAGCCCTTCTATGCCCCTGCCCCGGTTCTCTATCCTCTCGTCGAGCTCCAGGCCCGTGGCCTTCCACCCCCGCGAGGCCATGAGGGCGGGAAAATCGCCGCGCCCGCACCCGACGTCGAGTATGCGCCCCTTTACCGAGTACCGCTCAACCCTGCGGGCCCTCTGCACCCTTACTACCTTTATGAGCCTCTCAAGGGGTGAAAAAAAGCGGGTGGAGTCCTCCTCGCGGTACGTGGACGAATATATGGCCCGCAGCTTCTTCTCGTCGAGGAACGGGTCGGTAACGCCGAGCCGGCAGCGTGAGCAGAACCTTATGGCGTATCTGCGCCCGCCCACCTCCATGCCCTCGAAGCCTTCGGCCGGCAGGATATCGCCCCCGCAGAGAAAACATTCGGATGTCTTCGTTTTTTTTCTTTTCCGGGGCGTACCCTTGCGCATTATGACGGACCTTGAGCTGCGTTGCCGGGCCGCGCCCGGCAGTCTTTAAATTAACCTAAAACAATATAAATAACAAGAGCGAAAAGACGAAAAAACACCCTTACTATCGGCAAAAAAAGACGCGGCCTTTAGGCTCCCGCCCAATGCCGCGCCCACCTAAGCGGTCTGGCCCGTTATCCGCTCCTTCGCCTTGCGAATAATCTCCCGCTCGTCGTCGAACTTCATCAGCCCCATGGCGGCGTCTATCTCGAACCAGCGGCACTCGTCGACCTCGGAGTCGTGGTCGGAGGTGCGCCCCCCGGTGTACCGCATGAGGAAGAAGTAGACTATCTTGAAGACCCTCCTGGCCTGGGCCCCGTCCTTGAAGGTGAAGAAATACTCTATGTGGCCGAGCTTGCAGATGATCCTGCCATCGAGGCCGGTCTCCTCCTTTACCTCCCTGTGCGCGGTGCGGGCTATATTCTCGCCCTTCTCCACCAGCCCCTTGGGAAGGCCCCATACCTTGCCGCCCTTTACGGAGATGAGCGCGACCTTTATCTTGCCCCTCTCCTTCTTGTAGATGACCCCGCCGCAGGAGAGCCGTCTCTCGGTATCCATAGCCCCTGTGCCTCTCAGTCCGTTAAAAAGGCCCGCGACTGACCGGGCCTGCCCCGCGTACGGCGGGCGAGGCGGCCGCCCCCGGGGTGGCCGCCTCAATGACTACACCGGTCTAAAGCCCGGAGTTTCCGCGCTTCCCCTCCCTCCATGGAAGGCGGGAGGGGATTGAGGGGAGGGTGAAGGATTCTTTTTCACCCCCTCCTCCGTCCTCCCCCATCAAGGGGGAGGATAAAAATTACCTCCGCTACACCGGCTAAAGCTGGCCTCGCTCCGGGCGGCCATTCATCCCCGAGCTTAAAAAGTCGGGGTTTTCTGACCGATTTGATAAAAATCATATCATGGAAGGGCATGAAATTTCAGCGGATAATTGATATGCAGGGTGAATTACGCACCGGCGCCGGGACGAACGGATACGAAGAACGGGCCTTCGGGGGGCGTCTGCTCACCTGCAACCCGCCCTGCGGCGCCTGGCGATGTGCCGACGTCAAAGTGTGGGCTTCTTCGACTCGCCGCCCTCCTTGCACTTGACGCAGCTGGTGGCAAAGGGCATGACCTTTAGCCTCTGCTCGTCTATCTCCACGCCGCAGACCTCGCAGACCCCATAGTCGCCGTCCTCGAGATGCCTCAGCGCGACGTCCATCCTCTCCAGCTCCTCGCGTTTTATGTCCGCTATGGCGATTCCGGTGTCCTCTATGATGTCGATGAGCGCCATCTCCTCCAGGTCGTGCGGGCTGTCGAACTGTGTATTGTACTCCCTGCCGAGCTTCCCGAAGTACTCGTCACGCAGGTCGTTCCACATCTTCCTCTTCCTGTCGAGGAGCGCCTTTTTAAGCCTTCTGGTCCTGGTATCATCGCGTGCCAATGAAAAACCTCCCTATTGGACGTCATTTAAAGAACCGATATCATGTCGGCGAGCGGGTCAGCAGACCGGATGCTCGCCCCTTGCCAGCTCGCCTGTAAGGGCGCCCACGCCCGAGAGCAGCTCCGCGAGTATGAGAGAGACGTTCTTCCTGACGGCCCTGGCGTCCAGCCTCCCGCGCCCCGGGACCAGCCTTACGTAGACCTCCCTCGGCTCATCGACCGGCTCGCCTATGCGGCTCAAGAGCCAGACGTAGACCTCGGCGAGCCCGGGTATCCTCGCGTAGAGCTCGCCCGCCATCTGGTGGGCGAGCACGGTGTATATCTTGCCCACGTGGCTTACCGGGTTCTTGCCGGCGGCGGCCTCGGTGCCCATCGGCCTGTTCAGCGATATGACGCCGTTTACGCGGTTGCCCCTTCCCACCTGCCCGGAGTCGGCGTCCTCCGCAGAGGTGCCGAGGAGCGAGAGGTAGACCCCGGCCTCGCCCCTTCCCTTTACGTCTAACGAGTTGTAGTTGAGCGCGACCTTCGTGAACGGGAAGCCGCGCAGGAAGTCCTCTATGGCCGAGGCCACGGCCTTCTTCCTCCTGAAATAATCCTTCTCGTCCTTTACGCGCGCGGCCAGCAGCGGGCATGCAACGGTCACGTCGAGCTCCGTGCCCCTCCTTACGCCCATGACCTTCACGTCGCTCCCCGTCTCCGGGAAGCGGAGCTTGAAGGCCGGCGAGTTTATGAACCTCTCGGTCCCGTAGACGGCCTTCTCCGTGGGGGTGAGCGGTGCGTAGCCCACGGCCGCGGAGGTGTCGTTGGCGGCCTTTAGCCTGCCCTTCCTCTCGAATATGTCGGACAGCTCCGTGGAGCCGGGGCGGCAGACGACGTTTATCCTCACGTCGCGCTCAGGGTCCACGTGCGGGAGGTTCTCCCGGAACCAGCCGAGCGCGGAGGCCCTGGCTATACTCACGACAGGTATCCGCGAGCGCCCCACGCTGAAGGTGGCCCTGTCACCGACGAAGAACTCCATCGGCTCTACCACCCTGCCCCCGCCGAAACCCTTCTTCACCCTGCCGGCGACGAGCAGCCCCTTGTCTATGTTGTGGTGGAGGACCTCGCCGAACCTTTTGATGTACTCGCGGCTCAACGCCACCGATATCCCGTCCATGACCGCGTCGCAGATGTAGTCCGGGTGCCCGGTGCCCTTCCTCTCCACTATCTCCACCGCCTGCTCGTGCACGGGCAGGCCACGGGATATCTCTATGGTAGTATCGGGGAAGGTCTTCGGCCGGGTCTCTGGCACTGGGGGCCTCTCATTGGATGTTGAAAAAGTCCAACCATGGCTTTTTCAACTACGATCTGGCCGGAGTGGGTCCGTCCAAATCTCACACATTGCTCGACCTTTCAGCCCCGCAATGTGGCAATCCGTCCATGAATTGCTTCGGCAGGATGTCTTTCAACAACCCGCCGGTCCACCTGCCAGACGGGCGGCAACCGCGCCACGTCTGCGTACTCAGGCTCTCTTCTTTTTCTTCGCGTAACGCTCTATCTTGCTGTATATGCAGCCGCAGTACTTCTGCCTGTACAGGCCCATCTCCTTCGACGCCTCTATGCCCGACTGCCATCCGGGACGGAAGTCCTCGTAGTGGAAGAGTACGCCGTACCTGGCGGCGAGCTCGGCCCCGAGCCGCCTTATCTCCTCATGGTCCTGATACCTGCTGTAGAGAAGGGACGAGGTAAAGGCTGTAAAGCCGTTCTCTGCGGCGGCCCTTGCAGTCGCCTCCAGACGGCTTGAGTAGCAGAAGACGCACCGCTGGCCGTACTCCGGGTGCCTCTGCGTCTCGCTGCCGTCCCCGGAGGAGCGCTTGAGGCCCATTATGAACTCCCTCGGGGCGTAATCCTCATCGTAGATGACGTCCAGAGAGAGGAGACCGGCGAGCTTCCTGACCGCTTCGAGCCTTGCGAGGAACTCGGCCCTCGGGTGGATGTTCGGGTTATGGAAGAACCCCCACACCTCCGCCCTGCCCGAGAGGACGGACTTCAAGGGGATTATGGAGCAGGGGCCGCAGCACATGTGCACGAGGATGCGCGCGGGCCCTGCCGGGGCATCGGGGGTGGAGCCCTCCTGGGTGGAACCCTCCGGGCCGGAGTCCGTGATGGGGGTTTTTTTTACTACCTCGTCGTTCATGTCATATGACCCGGGCAACGCATTATTTTATGAAAGTCTATGCAAGCATATTAGATCGGGGCTAAAAGAGGTTCTCCTGTGGGCCTTTTTCGCGGGGCTGAAAGGGCCTGCCGACGTGGCGGTAGGCGGCCTCGGTGGCGGTCCTGCCCCGGGGTGTCCTGTTCAGGTACCCCTCGCCGATGAGATACGGCTCGTAGAGGTCCTCTATGGCGTCCCTCTCCTCATGGAGCGCCGATGCGAGTGCGTCGATGCCGACCGGGCCGCCGCCGAACTTGTCTATGATGGTCGTGAGTATGCGCCTGTCCATCTTGTCGAAGCCCTTGGAGTCTATCTCGAGCATGGCGAGCGCCTCGTTGGCGACCTCCCTCGTTATCACCCCCCCGGCCTTGACCTGCGCAAAGTCCCTAACCCTGCGCAGCAGCCTGTTCGCCACCCGCGGCGTGCCCCTCGACCTCCTGGCGACCTCGTCGGCCCCGTCCGGGGTGGCCTCTATGTCGAGTATCGAGGCGGAGCGCCTGACTATGGTGGAGATCTCGTCCGGGGTGTAGAAGTCGAAGCGCAGGATAACGCCGAACCTGTCACGAAGCGGCGAGGTGAGAAGGCCCGCGCGCGTGGTGGCGCCGATGAGGGTGAACTTCGGTATCTCGAGCCGCACCGAGCGCGCGCTCGGCCCCTGCCCTATCATTATGTCTATGTGGTAGTCCTCCATCGCCGGGTAGAGTATCTCCTCGACGACGCTCGAGAGCCTGTGTATCTCGTCTATGAACAGCACGTCCCGCTCTTCGAGGTTTGTGAGCATGGCGGCAAGGTCGCCCGCCTTCTCCACCACCGGCCCGGAGGTCGTCTTTATCTCGCTGCCGAGCTCGTTGGCGATGATGTTCGCCATCGTCGTCTTGCCGAGGCCGGGAGGGCCGTAGAAGAGCACGTGGTCGAGAGCCTCCCCCCTCGTGCGGGCGGCCTCGACGAAGACCTTGAGGTTCTCCTTGAGCTTCTCCTGCCCGATGAAGTCGTCGATCCGGCGAGGCCTGAGGGTGGCCTCTATGCCTTCGTCCTCGGCGAGCTTCGCCGGGGCTATGTCCCGTTCGTCCATCATGCTATGCCTTTTTTAACTGGAACCTACTTCTTCGAGAGGTGCTTGAGCGCCTCCTTGAAAAGCTCCTCGAAGCCGAAGCCCGCGGCAAGGTCCGTCCTGGCCTTCTTGACCGCCTCACCCGAGAGCGCCGCCTTGTATCCGAGGTTGTCGAGTGCGGAAAGGACGTCGTTTACGACCCCACCACCGTCCCCGGCCGCGCCGGTAGACCCTGAACCCTCAACGGGCGCGACCAGACGCCTTACCTTGTCCTTGAGCTCGAGGATGAGCCTCTCGGCGGACTTGCCCCCGATGCCGGGGATGGTGGAAAGGCGCGCCTTGTCCGAGGATGCTATGGCCCCGGCAAGCTCCTCCGGGCCAATGCCCGAGAGTATGTTCCTGGCGACCTTCGGCCCGATGCCGGAGACGCTTATGAGGAGCTGGAAGAGCGACTTCTCCTCCGAGGTCGTGAAGCCGTAGAGCTGTATCGCGTCATCCCTGAGATGCGTATACACGTTGAGGGAGACCGTCGAGCCAGGCTCCGGCAGGTCGTAGAATGTCGAAAGGGGGATAAAGACCTCGTAGCCGACCCCGCCGACGTCGAGCACCACCGATTCGGTCGTCTTGACCGCGAGCCTGCCTGTTAAATGGGCTATCATGGAGCCTCCACGGGGTTGATTGGGAGCCTGTAACCTTCAGAGAATGAAATAATACCTACGTATGGACAGACCGGGGAAAAGGCCTCTAAGAGCCGCCCCCTCTCGCGCCGGGCCTTGCGCGCGCCCCGGCGCCGGCAGCACCAAGGCCGGGACGGATGTGGTGGATGTGGCAGATGGCTATGGCAAGCGCGTCGAACGCGTCCGCCCCGCCGCCCTTGCTCGTCTTCAGGAGCGCCTTTACCATCGACTGCACCTGGTCCTTGGTGGCGGCGCCGAAGCCGGTGACCGCCTTCTTGACCACCATGGGCGCGTACTCGAAGACCGGAAGCCCGAAGCTTGCCGCGCTCAGGAGCGAGACCCCGCGCGCGTGGCCGAGCATGACCGCGCTCCTGACGTTCTTCGCGAAGAAGACCGACTCCACGGAGACGGCCTCCGGCCCGTGCTCATCCATGACGGACTTGAGCCCCTCGGATATGACGAAAAGGCGCTCGGCGAGGGGCAAAGACGCACCGGCCAAGACCTGCCCGTGGCCGATATGCACGAGGCGTCCCCCGGCGGCCTTCTCAACTACTCCCCAGCCGGTAACGAGGCTGCCCGGGTCTATGCCGAGGACCTTCATCCATACTCCGTATTACGGGGGTTAATGCAGCCGTCAGGCGATCTTTTCCATCTCTTCGGAAGATATGTCGAAGTTGGCGTACACCGACTGAACGTCGTCGATGTCTTCGAGCGCCTCGAGGAGGTTCAGGACCGACTGCGCGGTCTTGCCCTCCACCTTAATGGTGGTCGAAGGTATCATCTCTATGTCGGCGCTCGCGTATTCGAGCCCGGCTTCGTCAAAGGCATTCCTGACCTTCTGGAAGTCCGCCGGCTCTGTGTAGACCTCGTAGACCTTCTCCTCGGCGTTTGCAACGACATCCTCGGCGCCGGCCTCGAGGGCCGCCTCCATGAGCTTTTCCTCGCTGATAGAGGCCATGTCGAAGGCGAAGTACCCCTTCTTGTCGAACATGTATGCCACGGAGCCGCTCTGCCCGAGGCTGCCGCCGTACTTGGTAAAGGCGTGGCGCACGTCGGCCGCGGTCCTGTTCCTGTTGTCGGTCATGAAGTTCACGAGCACGGCGACACCGCCGTTGGCGTACCCCTCGTAGGTGCCCTCCTCGTAGGTCACGCCGGCAAGCTCGCCCGCGCCCTTCTTTATCGCCCTGTCTATGTTGTCCGCGGGCAGGTTCTCGGACTTCGCCTTGTCTATGGCCGTCCTCAGCCTCGGGTTCCCGGACGGGTCGCTTCCTCCGACCTTGGCGGCAATCATTATCTCCTTGACAAGCTTCGTGAATATCTTGCCCCTCTTGGCATCGGTCCTGGCCTTTTTGTGTTTTATGTTGGCCCACTTGGAATGACCTGACATCTGAACCCTCCCGGCTTTCTATGAAATGGCGCTGGCGCCGCGTGGGGCCGGCAAAAACTCCGGCCCGGCAACAGCATATGTTTTAATAACATAAAAAACGGGGTTTTGCAATTTTGAAGTTCCGGGGAAGGGGGCCGTATCGAGGGCGGAGGCGGGGGCGCATCCGGGGACGGCGAAGGCGCCCGGTCTTTGCATGGAGGGATTGGCGGGTTCCGCTCCCGGGGCCGGGGGCGGCGAAGGTCCCGCGGCTTGCCGCAGCATTCAACGCCGAGGGTCTTCACTGCGCCAGAACGACAGACGGAATGCCAGAGCGCCAGCCCCATGGTCGAAAATGGAAAGCCCCCCACCTTTCCAAAGGGAAACAGAGGGGGGCCAAACCTTATCCGATAACCGGCGGACTTTATTCAGGCCCCGTCGTACTTGCGGCGGGGGCCCTTGATGCCGAGGTCCCTCATCTTCATGAGAAGCGTGTTGCGGTGCATGTTCATCCTCTTTGCCGCCTCCACGCGGTTCCAGTTCGTCCTGTCAAGCTCCTTGAGGATAAAGCGCCTCTCGAAGGACCTGAGCGCCTCCCTGAAGTCCTGCTCGCCCGTCTCCTCGCACCGGGGGGCGTCCTCCGACTGGAACATGCCCATCGGCAGGTCCTCGTAGGTTATCTCGCTCGTGTCCTTTGAAAGGACGACGAGCCTTTCAATGAGGTTCTCAAGCTCCCTGACGTTGCCCGGCCATGAGTACCTCTTGAGCGCCTCCATCGCATCCTTGCTCACCCTGAGCACGGGCCTGCCGAAGCTCCTGCAGTGTCTCTCCATGAAGTGGCGGACAAGCAGCGGTATGTCCTCTTTCCTCTCGCGCAGGGGGGGCAGCTCTATCGGCACCACCTTGAGCCTGTAGTACAGGTCCTCGCGGAACCTGCCTTCCCTCACCTCGTGCTCCAGGTTCATGTTGCTGGCGGCTACGACCCTTATGTCCACCCTTATCGGGGAGTTCGAGCCGACGCGCTCGAACGACTTCTCCTGAAGGACGCGCAGCAGCTTTACCTGGAGCGGCAGGGCAAGGGTGGAGATCTCATCGAGGAATATGGTCCCGCCATGGGCGTACTCGAACTTGCCTATCTTTCTCGCGTGGGCCCCGGTGAAGGCACCCTTCTCATGGCCGAAGAGCTCGCTCTCCATCAGCTCGGCGGGCACGGCCCCGCAGTTGACGGCGACGAAGTGCTTCTCGCTCCTGTCGCTCATCGAGTGTATGCCCCTTGCCACAAGCTCCTTGCCGGTGCCGCTCTCGCCGGTGATAAGCACGCTCGACGTGGTACGGCTGACCCTGCGCATGAGCTCGAATATCCTCCTCATGGAGGGCGCCACGCTCTTTATCTCCCCCATGGAGAACTTGCTCGATATCTCCTCCTTGAGGTACTCGACCTCGTTCTCCAACGTCAGCTTCTCCAGATACCTCTGGAGCGTCAGGAGGAGCTCATCGAAGTCAAAGGGCTTGGTTATGTAGTCGTAAGCACCCTTCCTGAGCGCGAAGACCGCCTGCTTTACGCTGTTGGAGGCAGAGAGCATCACTACGCCCACATCCGGGTCCACCTCCTTTATCCTGACCAGCGCCTCTATGCCGTCCATCCCGGGCAGGTTTATGTCCATCAGGACGATATCCACGCCCCGGGACATTACGACGTCGATGGCCTCGGTGCCGGTGCCCACGGCCATGACATCATACTGCTGCTCGAGCAGGAGGGTAAGGGTCCTCCTTATGTCCTCCTCGTCGTCCACTACGAGCACTGCCGTTCTTCTCATCTCTTTCGCAGCCTTGAAGCCCTCCCTACGCAGGAGAATACCCATCACAGAAAACCTTTCGTTAGCCAACCTGCCTCGTCACAATCCGTTGATATCGTATAGACTATTATTAACAGATTATGATAACTACGTCATAGTAAATTTAATACGAGGTTTTAATTCCCTTATGGATATGTCGTCCTGGTATGGCCCTGCCGGATTAAATGGTCCTTGGATGGGGGTTCGAGGTGGAATTAACCGGGTCCTTGCGGCCTAAGGCACCTCCTCTCTTGGTTAATACACAACAAGTGAAGCCGTGCCGGCTTCAGAATTTGCGTGCATGAATGGTAACAAAAATTTAAGTGCATGTCAAACACTATATCGGCTGGCTGTCGTGCTCTATGCCGTAGCTCCGTATCTTGCGGTACAGGTGGCTCCTCTCGATGCCTATGGCCTCTGCGGTCTTCGCGATGTTGCCGCCGTGCTCCTTGAGCTTCCTCAATATGAACTCGCGCTCGAACTCGCGCCGGGCGACCTTGAGGAGATTGCTGTTGAGGGCCCCGCCGGTCTCGGACGGGGCGGCCGCCTTTAAGTATATAGGAAGGTCGTCGACGGTTATCACGTTGGAAGGGGTCATTATCACGAGCCGCTCTATGAGGTTCTTCAGCTCCCTGACGTTGCCGGGCCAGCCGTAGTTGACGAGCACCTCCCTGGCCCCGGCGTCTATGGTAAGCACCTCTCTGGCGGTCTCGCGGGAGAACTCCTGGAGGAAGTGGTCTATAAAGAGCGGTATGTCCTCCCCCCTTTCGCGCAGCGGCGGGACGTGGAAAGGGATGACGTTCAGTCTGTAGTAGAGGTCCTCCCTGAATGTGCCCTTCACTATCTGCTCCTTGAGGTCCTTGTTCGTGGCGGCTATGACGCGCACGTCCACTGCTATCCTCTCGGTGCCCCCGACCCTCTCGAAGCTCTGCTCCTGTAGTATGCGCAGTATCTTGGCCTGCGTCTTCAGGCTCATGTCCCCAATCTCGTCGAGGAAGATGGTGCCCTTGTCAGCGAGGTCGAACTTGCCCTTCTTCTGGGCCACGGCGCTGGTGAAAGCCCCCTTCTCGTGTCCGAAGAGCTCGCTCTCGATAAGCTCCTCGGGGATGGCAGCGCAATTGACCTCGACGAAGGGCTTGCCGCTCCTGTTGGAGAGCAGGTGGATGTTGCGCGCCACGAACTCCTTGCCCGTGCCGTTCTCACCGGTTATGAGCACCCACGAGTTCGACGGGCTAACCCTCTTGATGTCGTCCTTCAACGCCGCCATCGTCCGGGACGCGCCTATTATCTCGTACCTGGCGAGCGCCTTCTGACGGTGAGCCGTGTTCTCCTCGACGAGCCTCCTGTTCTCGAGCGCGTGGGCCGCGGTGAGTATGACCTTGTCGAGCGAAAGCGGCTTTTCGATGAAGTCGTAGGCGCCGAGCTTCGTGGTCTTTACGGCCGTCTCGATGTTCGCGTGCCCGGAGATCATTATGACCGGGAGCACGGGGAACTTCGCCTTTATCCGCTTGAGGGCGTCCACGCCGTCCATGCCGGGCAGCCAGATATCGAGGAGCACGAGGTCCGGGGAGGAGGATTCAAGCCTCTTTAATGCCTCCTCCGCGCTGCCGCATATGTTCACGGTGTATCCCTCGTCCCCAAAGACCCCGGCCAGGGCCTCTCTTATTTCCTTCTCGTCGTCTATTATCAGTATGGTCTTCATATCGTAAGCGCCTTGACCGGAAGCTCTATGATGAAGCGGGTGCCTCTGGGCAGGTTGTCCTTTATCCTGATGTAGCCGTTGTGGTCCGCCACGATGTTGCTGACTATCGCAAGGCCGAGGCCCGTGCCGGCCTTCTTCGTCGAGAAGTAAGGCTCGAAGAGCCTCTGCTTGACCTCGGGCCGGATGCCGGGGCCGTTATCGACGATCTCGAGGCGCGCAAGCTGAAGGTCCTCTACGTAAAGGGTCTCGGCCCTTACCTGGCCGCCCTCCCCGACGGCGGCCACGGCGTTGTCTATGAGGTTTATGAGCACCCTCTTTATCTGGTCGCGGTCCACGTCGAGCACCGGCAGGCGGCTATCGAGGCTGGTCTCGAACTTTACGCTCCTGTGCCCCGTCTTATACAGCGAGATGGTCTCCAGTACGATCTCGTTGAGGTCGTTGGCGCTCGGGTTCGAGGCGGGCATCCGCGCGAAGCTCGAAAACTCGTTTACAAGCGTCTTAAGCTCATCGACCTGCCTTATTATCGTGGTGGTGCACTCATCGAAAACCTTACCATCTTCGTCGAACTTATCAAGGTATTTCTTCCGAAGCCTCTGCGCCGAGAGCTTTATCGGCGTAAGCGGGTTCTTTATCTCGTGCGCGATGCGCCTTGCGACCTCCTTCCACGCGAACATCCTCTGTGTCTTGAGCAGGTGGGTAAGGTCGTCGAGGACGGCGACCATGCCGAGGTAGTTGCCCTGCTCGTCCTTGAGGGCGTTGAGGTCCACGAGCACGGTCATCACCTTGTCCTTGAGCTCCACACGCATCTGCCTCTCCAGCGCCTCGGTGCCCATCTCCGTCATCTCCCTTATCATCTCGCGGAAGACCTCCCTGTCCTCGGCCCGGAGCACCTCCCTGTAGTTCTTCCCGAGGGCGTCCACGTCCTCGATGCCGAGTATCTCGGCCCCGACCCTGTTAAGAGAGACTATCTTGCCGAGCTTGTCTATGGAGATGACGCCCGCCGGGACGTTGCCCAGGACGATCTCGATGTACCTGCGCCTCTGCTCGAGCTCTATGTTCGTCCTCCTCAGGTCGAGGTTCGTCGTCTCGATCTTGGATTTGCCGGCCTTGAGGTCCTCGGTCATGCGGTTGAAGGAGTTCACCAGCAGACCTATCTCGTCCTCGGAATCGACGTCTATCCTGTAGTCGAGGTTCCCGCTCGCAACGGCGTGCGTGCCCTCGGCCAGCTCGTGTATGGGCACGGTTATCTCCTTGGCCAGATACCTGCCTATCCATATGGAGAAGAAGACGATAAGGAGCGTTATGACCAGCAGTATGGTGAAGTAGCTCGCCTTGACCGGGTTTTTAAGGAGCTTCAGCTGCTTGTACCCCTCGAAGGCGGCGCTTATCTCCGTCATCTTCTCAAGGAGGCTGCGCGGGACGTAGTAGCTCACGACGACCACGCCGATGGGCGGGCCCCTGCCGTCCACGGACGGCACCGGGGAGACGGCGCGCACCACGTCCCCTACCTGCATGGTCTGCACGAAGCTCGACGCCTCGCCACGCAGGGCCCTGGCCACCGCGTCGAGGTCGATGTCCGGGACCATGTTCTTGTTGACCTTGGCGGAGATGAGGTACTCAAGGCGCCTGCCGCCGGAGGAGTAGACCTCTATGGTGGAAAAGTCGTTGTCCTGCATCCTGGCGTCGACGAACCTCCTGAGGCTGTCGGGCTCGGAGAGGCCGGGCACCTGGTTCGCGAGCGAAAGCGACATCTTGCGTGCGCTCGATGCGACCCTGTCGGTGATGTCCCTGTAGTAGTTCTGCCCGAGCTCGAGGGACTCCTTGAGCGAGTCCTCTATCTTTATGTCGAACCACCCGTCTATGCTCCGGTTTATAAAGCCGATGACGACGAAGAAGAGCAGCAGCGTGGGGACGATGGTAAGGGTGATGAACGAGGTGACGAGCTTGGTGCGCAGGCGCGAGCCCATAACCTTCTTCTTGCGCTCGAGGAAGAGCTTTACGGTGTTGCGCAGTATGAGGAAGATGAGCAGGACGAGCAGGAGTATGTTGATGTTTATGAGCCCGAGGATGAGTATGTTGGTGGCTATCGGTATGTCGCCGCTTATTATCGAGAGGTGCGACTCGAAGAACGTAAGCAGCAGTATGGCGGGCACTACCACCAGTATTATGTAGAACTCGCGGCGGCGTCTTTTATGTTCCGCTTCCAATCTTTGCGTATCGTTCATAACCTGCCTACGGAGAGAACCTGTAAGAGTACCAGCCTGTCTCGAAGTCGAAGAGCTTTACGAAAAAGAACATGTAGTTGAGTGGAGAGGGCAGCTCTATGGTGTGAAGTTCCGCCTTTATCCTCACCTCGTATTCGGCCCCGTCCACGAGGTGCGCCGGGGTTATGGCTATGGCGTCCCCGGTGACCATTATCCTCTTCATCCCGGCGAAGTCCTTTGTCCGGGTCTGGGCGCCACCGGCCTCATCGAGCCTTATCACGTACTCATCCTTGAAGGTGTCGTACTTGACCGTGTGCTTGAACTCCCACGTCCCCACGGTCTCATCGAACCAGAAGCCCTTTACCCGGTTTAGCTCTATGATGAAGGTGAACGAGGTGGGTATGCCGCTGCGTATCGCCTCCTCGATATCACCGGTAAAGGCGTCCTCCACGTGGAATGA
>JBHHYT010000043.1:0-19223 GCA_046757705.1 Thermodesulfobacteriota bacterium | reverse complement strand
CGGCCGGTTGGATTACCTCGCCAGCCCTCTTACGGCGCCGAGGAATTCGTCGATCTCGGCGGCGGTGGTGAAGTAGCCGGGGCTGACCCTTATGGCTCCGTCCGGGTGCGTGCCAGCCTCCCTGTGGGCCTCCGGCGCGCAGTGCGCGCCGCAGCGCAGGAGCATGGAGTGCTCCTCGTCGAGCCTGCTGCCCGCCTCGGCCGGGGGCAGCCCCTCGATGTTGAAGGCCACGAGAGAGGCCCTTCTGGAGGCGTCCCTCGTGCCTATAATGCTGACCCCTTCTATCTCCTCGAGGCCGCCGAGTATCGTGGAGACGAGCGAGACCTCGTGGGCGCGTATCTTCTCTACGCCTTCGGAGAGCACGAACTGTGCGCCCGCACCGAGGCCCCCGACTCCGGGGGTGTTCATGGTGCCCGACTCGAGCCTCTCGGGCATCTCAAGCTCGGAGTCGAGCTCGCCAGTGCCGCCGTCCACGAGCGGGGCCGGCTCTATGCCGGCGGCGACGTAAAGAAAGCCGGTGCCCTGCGGGCCGAAGAGCGCCTTGTGGCCGGTGCCCGCGAGTATATCTATCCCCATGGCCTCTACGTCCACGGGCAGGGCGCCCACGGTCTGAGCGCCGTCGACCATGAAGATCACCCCCCTGGAGCGGCACTCGGCGCCTATGGCCCCTACGTCCTGAACGGTGCCGTATACGTTGGAGGCGTGCGAGATGCAGACCATCCGCGTCTGCTTCCTTATGGCCGCACCGACCTCCCCCGGGTCCACGAAGCCCCCGGCGTCGGGCCTTACCTTCGTGACGGAAACACCGTCCTTCTCGAGCCTGGCGAGCGTCTTTACGACCGAGTTGTGCTCGAACGAGGTCGTTATCACGTGGTCACCGGGCTTAACGAGGCCCTTCAGGGCGATGTTTATCGCCTCGGTAGCGTTCTTCGTGAAGGCGAGCCTGCCGGAATCCGGGAGGTTTATGACGCGGGAGACCGTCTCGCGCGCCTTGAATATCACGCGGCTCGCCTCTATCGCCATCCTGTGGCTGGCGCGCCCCGGGTTGCCGCTTACGACGCGCAGTATCTCGTCGACCCTCCTGTAGACCGCCTCCGGCTTGGGGAACGACGTGGCCGCGTTGTCGAGGTATATGAGTTTCTCTTCCATGTCAGTCCGGTTTCTCCTGTTTTTCCCGCTGCTCCATCACGTCCTTGACCTTCTGGCTGAACTCGGAGACCCTGTAGGGCTTGGCCATGACCGAGACGAAGCCGTACTTGCCGTACTCCGACATGATGGGGTCTCGCGAGTAACCGCTCGATACGATGGCCTTCACGCCGGGGTCTATCTCGATGAGCCTCTTTATGGTCTCGAGCCCGCCCATGCCTTCGGGCACGGTCAGGTCGAGTATGACGGCGTCGAAGGGACGGCCCTCCCTGCCAGCCTTCCTGAAGAGCTCTATGGCCTCGGCGCCGTCCCTGGCACACTCGGTCTCGTAGCCGAGCAGATTGAGCATCTCTTTTGATACGTCCCTTACCATCTCCTCGTCGTCCATCACGAGCACCCTGCCCTTGCCGGCCACGACCTCCGAAAGTCCTCTGGGCGAGGAAGCGGCCCCGGGGGCCGGCTGGCGCGAGGAGACGGGCAGATAGACGTGCACCGAGGTGCCCTCTCCGGGCCTCGATTCGGCGGATATGAACCCGCCGTGCTTCTTTACGATGGAATACGACAGGGCGAGCCCGAGCCCGCTCGCCTTCTGGCGCGTGGTAAAAAACGGGTCGAAGATGCGGGCGAGCACCTTGGGGGGCATGCCCACGCCGTGGTCCCTTACCGTTATCCTCACGTACTGCCCTTCCTTGAGCGGCAGGCCGTCCCTGGCGGATACGGCCACCTTCTCACCGGTGAACGCGAGCACCCCGCCGTCGGGCATGGCCTGCCGGGCGTTGTGGACTATGTTGTTTATCACCTGCGCCATCTGCCCCTCGTCCATCTCCACGAGCGGGAGGTCTCCGGGCAGAGAGAAGTCCAACTCTATGTTCGTCTCGCGCAGAAGCAGGGAAGCGGAATCCCTTACGAGCCTGCCTATGGAAGCGGACTCCATGAGCGGACCCCCTCCCACCGAGAAGGTGAGGAGCTTTTTCGTAAGCTCCTTCGAGCGCAGGGCGGCCGCCTCCACCTCGTCGAGTATGCTCGCGGCCTTCTCGCCCGAGGGGATGAGGCTCCTGGCTATGGATACGTTGCCGAGTATGCCGAGCAGCAGGTTGTTGAAGTCATGCGCCAGCCCTCCTGCGAGCACCCCGATGGATTCGAGCTTCTGCGCCCTTAGGAGCTCCGCCTCCATCCGCTTGCGCTCGGTCACGTCCTGTACGGTGCCGGCCATCCTTACAGTCCTGCCGTCCTCGCCGCAAATGACCTCGGCCTTGTCGCATACGACGCGCTCGGTGCCGTCCGGCCTTATGATGCGGAACTCGATGTCATAGACATCCCCGCACTCGATGGCGTCCTTTATCGCCCTGTCGACACCTTCCCTGTCGTCAGGATGGACGGATGAAAGAAAAGCATCGTAGGAGGTATCGGCACCATGCTCTTTGCCGAATATGACGTACATCTCCTCGGACCAGAGGGCCTTGTCCGTTGCGGCATCCCATTCCCAGCTCCCGATGGAGGCTATGTGCTGGGCCTCCTTGAGCCTCTCGAAGGTCTTGTTCCTCTCGGTTATGTCCGTGGACATGCCGCAGACCGCGCCCGGCATGCCGGGTATCGGGAACTTCTGGGATATGTATGTATGCAGCGTGCCGTCGGGATGCACCACCGTCTCCTCGAACTCTATGGGCGCGCCCGAGGCGAGCACCTTTCTGTCGTTCACGGCAAGGGCGTCGGCCGCCTCCCCGGGGAATATGTCGTAATCGGTCTTGCCGAAGAGCTCCTTGCGCTCGAAGTGGAATATCTCCTCGTAGCGCCTGTTGACGAGCATGTACCTGCCCTGCCCGTCCTTCAGGTATATGACCGCGGTGGAGTTGTCGATAATCTCCCGGAGCATCTCCCTGCTCCTGCCAAGCTCCTTCTCGGCGCGCTTGCGCTCGAGCTCGAGGGCGGCGCGAAGGGCGAATATGCTCAATATGTTGCGAGCGTGCGTCTGGTCCCCCATGGGCTTATCGTCCATGGCCACGAGCACGCCGAGGGCGGGACCGCTCGAAGAGAAGATCGGCACGCCTATGTAGCTCTCTATGCCCATCTCCTTGAGCATAACGTCCTGCGGGAAAAGGTCAGCGACCTTTTCGGGATATACGCAGACCTCCTTGCCGACGACGTTGCCGCACGGCGTCCCCTCGATGTCGTACTCGAAGTTCTCCCCGAAGCCTTCGCCCGCCCACAGGGCGTGTATCCTGATAGTCTCCTTGCTGCCCGGCGCAAGCTCGCCCACTAACGCGTAGCGGAACTTGAGCGCGGCGGCGAGGTGTTTGGCCAGAGAGCGTAGGAACTCCGCGCCCGTGACCGAGGAGGTGCCCTCGACTATCGTCCGCAGCGCCTCGTTGGCCTCTTGAAGCTCCCGGGTCCTCTCGGCGACCTGCGCCTCGAGCCTCTCCCGAGCCTCTATCAGGTCCTCGCTCAGACGCCTTTGCGCGGTGATGTCGCGCACCATGCCGAGGGCGTAGTCGTTGCCGTCTATTGTGAAGGGGCTGACCGTAATCTCTACCCAGAAATCCGAGCCGTCCTTGCGGCGCAGGCGGATCTCCCGCCTGTACCCTGCCATCTCCCCTTTAAATATCTTGTCGAGGTTTGCTAAAGACCCCTCGACGTCCTCCGGGAAGAGGAGCAGGGATATGTCGGAGGAGAGGAACTCCTCGCGCGTGTATCCGAACATGGCGCAGCCCACGGGGTTTACGTCCACGTAGCGGCTCTTGCGGTCTATGACGAATATGCCGTCGAGCGCGGAGGCGAAGACCGTCTCGAGCAGCTCATGCCTGAGCGGCGCCCGCCTGCCCTCCCCGGCATCCGTCTTTCCGTCGTCCTTCATGCGAATCTCTTTCCTTAAATGCCGTCTCCTTGGCGGCCTGCCGTCTATATGAGCTGCCTGTCCAGCGTCCTGTACTGTATGGCCTCCGAGATGTGGTGCGGCTGTATATTTTCCGCCCCCTCGAGGTCGGCTATGGTCCTTGCGACCTTGAGTATCCGGGTATAAGCCCGCGCCGAGAGCCCGAGCCTGTCCACCGCCGCCTCGAGGAGCCTTCCGGATGGACCGTCTATCCCGCAGTAGTGCTTGATGAGCTTCTGTGGCAGGCGGCTGTTCGAGAATATCTCCTGGCCCCTGAACCTCTCTGCCTGTACCCTGCGCGCCATGTCCACGCGCCGTTTCACCGCCTCCGACGTCTCGCCCGCCTCGCGCGCCGCAAGCTCCCTGAACCTTACGGCGGGCACGTCGCAGTGTATGTCTATCCTGTCGAGCAGGGGGCCGGATATGCGGGCCCTGTAGTTCTGCACCTGTATGGGGGTACAGACGCACTCCTTGTGAACGTCGCCGAAGAAACCGCACGGGCAAGGGTTCATCGCGCCCACGAGCATGAACTCCGAGGGGTACGCAAGCGACATGGCCGCCCTCGAGATGACCACCCTGCCGTCCTCGATAGGCTGCCTCAGGACCTCGAGCACGTTCTTCTTGAACTCCGGCAGCTCGTCGAGGAAGAGCACCCCGTTGTGCGCCAGGCTCACCTCTCCGGGCCGGGGTATCCTGCCGCCGCCTATGAGCCCGGCGTCGGATATGGTGTGGTGCGGCGCCCTGAAGGGGCGCTCGGCCACAAGGTGCACCCCCTGTGCGAGTATGCCCGCAACGCTGTGGACCCTGGTCGTCTCCACCGCCTCTTCGAGCGTCATGTCCGGCAGTATGCCGGCAAGCCTCATCGCGAGCATGGTCTTGCCCGAGCCCGGAGGGCCTATCATGAGCATGTTGTGGGCGCCGGCGGCGGCCCCCCCCAACGCCCGCGTGACGCGCTCCAGCCCCTTGACGTCCGCCATGTCGAGGTGCGCGGAATCCGCCCTTTTGAAGTACCCCGCGACGTCCACGGTGCAGGGTTCTATCTCCTTGCCGCCGTTGAGGAACTCGACAAGCTCGGGAAGGCTCCCCACGCCGTAGACGGCCACGCCGTCCACGAGGGCCGCCTCCTCCCTGTTCTGTGCCGAGAGTATGAGCTTCCTGCCCTCTGCCTTCGCGCACGCCGCCACGGATAACGCCCCCCTTACCGGTTTTATCGTGCCGTCGAGCGAGAGCTCGCCGAGTATGAAGTAATCGGAGATGGAGGCGTTCTCTATTACGCCCTCGGCCATGAGTATGCCTACGGCCACCGGCAGGTCGAAGGTGGTGCCCTCCTTCTTTATGTGCGCCGGGGCGAGGTTTACGGTGATCCGCTTTGCCGGGAAGGTGTACCCGGAGTTCTTTATCGCGGACTTTACCCTGTCCTTGCTCTCCTTCACCGCGTTGTCTGGAAGCCCCACGGTGGAGAATGATGGCAGCCCCCGAGAGATGTCGACCTCCACGGTAACGGGATAGGCGTCAACACCGACGGTCGCGCTGGTGAAAACCTTCGAGAGCATAGACTGGCCCGGCCTTTTTTTAAGGTGTTTTTTTCAGGGTGTCCGAAACAAAAAAAGAGAAGCCGCCATCCGCGCGCAGCCCCCGTAAAAACCTTATTAATTCATACCATAAGTACGTGGATCTGGCAAAAACATATTTATCGCCCCCGCCGCCCCCCTCGCCGCGCCGAAGCCGCCTCGCACGCCCTCACAAAGCCCCCTGCGAAGGCGGGGTTCGAGGCGAAGTGGATGTGCACGTAGCTCGCCAGCGTGTTGGCGCGCATGTAACCCTCGGCCCGGCCCTCTTTTTCAGCGCCGGCCGGCCTTACGGTGAAGGCCCTCTTTATCCGCGCCGGAGGGTCCGGGATGACCGAGTAGTGGAACTCGTGGCCCCGGACGCGCCCGCCCTGCTCGAAGAGCGGGCACCCCCTTTGCACGACGACCTCCCTGTAGCCGAGGGCGGCCCTCTTGTCCGACATCCTCGATGCCCACGGGAAGACCCCGGCACCGGCCCGCACCCTGCCCCTTGCGTCCTCTATGGACCTTCCGAGGTACATCAGCCCCCCGCATTCAGCGAGCACCGGGAGCCCCCCGGAGGCCGCCCTCTTTATATCCTCGCGCATCGAGACGTTCCTCTCGAGCGCGGAGGCGAAGAGCTCCGGGTACCCTCCCCCGATGTATACGCCACCCACGCCATCGGGCAGGCGCCTGTCCCTCATCGGGCTGAAAGGCACTGGCACGGCGCCTAAAGACCTTAATATATCGAAGTTTTCCTCGTAGTAGAAGCAGAAGGCCCTGTCCCGGGCAACCGCTATACGGGGGCCCGCGGGGGCCGGGGACTTTTCGGGCGGCGCGGCGAGCCTCAGGGCTGGCGCGCCCTTCAAGAGCGCGTCGATGTCAACGCACTCCTCGACGATCGAGCCCGACCTGTCCACGAACTCGTCCCATCTGGCGCGCTTGAGCGTGGAGGCGGTAAAGAGCCCGAGGTGGCGCTCCGGCACGCACAGGGAGGGGTCCTTCGGCAGGCAGCCGAGCACCCTTACCTTCGAGCCCTTCGGCACCGAGTCCCTGAGCATCGCGTAGTGGCGGGGGCTGGCGACCCTGTTAAAGACCACCCACCTTATCTCCACGCCGGGGTCGAACTCCGTAAAGCCTTTTATGACCGCCCCGACGCTGCGGGCGGCCTTCTCCGCGTTGACGACGAGGAGCACCGGCAGGCCGAGCGTCTTGGCGAGGTGCGCGGTGGAGCCCTCCTCGCTCCTGCCGTCCCTGCCGTCGAAGAGCCCCATCACGCCCTCGACAACGGAGACGTCCGAGACGGCGGCCTTGCGCGAGAAGGTCTTTACCACCGCCTGAGTGCCCATCATCCACGTATCGAGGTTGTAGGAGGGCCTTCCAAGGAGCGCGGCGTGGAGCCCCGGGTCGATGTAGTCCGGCCCGGCCTTGAAGGGCTGGACGCAAAGGCCCCTTCTCCTGAGCGCCTCCATCAGCCCGAGGGCGACCACCGTCTTGCCCGAAGAACTCGCCGGGGCGGCTATGACGAGGCCGCGCGGCCTCCTGCGCGCCGCCATCAGTATATGTAGGTGGGGGCCATCTCCTGATTGGGCCCGCCGTTGAGGAGCTTGACGACCTTGCCCCCGTCGTCGAACCAGTCCACGAGGTTGAGGCAGCCGTAGTCCTGCTCTATCCTGAAGAAGTTCTCAATGGGCAGTCCCATCGCGTCGCTCAGTATCACCCGGTTGACCCCTCCGTGGGCCACCACGCAGACCGGCTCCCCCCTGTGCCTTGCGGCCATCTCCTCCATGGCGGGCATCACCCTGTGCCCGAGCTCGACGAGGCTCTCGCCATCCTTCAGCCTGCCGGTGGCGAGGTCCTGAAAACGGAAGTCCGCCTCGTCCGGGTACCTCTCGGCCGCCTCCTGCCTGGTCAGCCCCTCCCACCTGCCCAGGTGCAGCTCCCTCAGGGCGTGCACCTTTACGGGCTTCAATCCGAGCGCGCCGCCTATTATCTCCGCGCCCTTGCAGGCACGCTGCAGGTCGCTCGAATAGACGGCCTTTATCGGCTCAACGGCCAGAAAGTCCGCGAGCCTGTTCATCTGTTCGACGCCGACGTCGGTGATGTCCACGTCGGAGTGGCCGTTATAACGGTACTCGTGGTGGTTGACCACCTGCCCGTGGCGTATGAGGTAAAACCGTGTAGCCTTCATCTCTCTCCCCTGTAGTGTAATCGAGTATGCCGCGGAAAATCCTGCGCCCTTTATTGTAACACCATCCGGCGGGGTTTGCACCCATCTTCGAGGGCTAAACGAACGAGGGAAGGAGCTTCAGGAAGACCGGGGCGGATAGGAGGAATATCGCCTCGGAGACCTCGCTCTGGAAGCCGAAGACGTCGCCTGTCACGCCCCCGAGCCTGCTGCGGAAGTAACGCGAGGATACGTAGGCGGCGAAAAGGAGCACGAAGAGCGGGGCCACGCAGTAGAGCCCCCCGGCTACGAAGGCCAGAACGAACGCTATGGCCGTGGACACGGCAAGCGCCCTGCCGCCGCCCTCTGCGAACGCCTCTCCGAGCCCGCCCTCCTTGCGCGCGTAAGGCGCGAGGTTCGCAAGCGGCACCACCGCCCAGCGCGCCGCCACGGGGAAGAGGAAGACGAGCGCGCCGGGGGCCCCCGCCGCCCCGCCCGAAAGGCCGAGCGCGCCCAGAAGGGCGAGGTACTTCAAGAGGATTATCAGCATGAGAAAGACCATGCCCACCGCGCCGGTAGAGCTGTCCTTCATTATCCGGAGCCTGTCAGCCGGGGTATGCCCCCCGGCCATCCCGTCCACCGTGTCGGCGAACCCGTCGAGGTGGAGCCCCCCGTTTGTAAGCGTAAGGACGAAGAGGAGGACCCCCGCTACGACGAAGTCCGGCAGGAGGCCGCCCCTGAGGCTCAAGAGGCGCAGCAGCACGTAGAGCACCCCGCCCTGAAAGGCGCCCACTACCGGGAAGTACGCCATGGAGGCCGCCAGGTCGCGCGAGCTGACAGCGCCGGAGGTGCGTATGGGGATGATGGTCAGGAACTGGAAGGCGAGGATAAACCGCTTCATCTTGTTATTCGCATCCGTCCTTGTCCGATTGGAAGGGAGATCAGCCCTCGCTGTCCGAGACCCCGGCGTCCCCGAAGGTCGCCATCTCGTTGTATATCCTGACCGCCGCCTCCACGAGCGAGATGCCTATGGCCGCGCCGGTGCCCTCTCCGAGCCTCAGGCCGAGGTCCACGAACGGCCTGTGCCCGAGCCTCTCGAGCATCACCTCGTGCCCCCGCTCCACCGAGTTGTGCGAGGCGAATATGTACTGCTTCACCTCGGGCTTCAATTCCGCGGCCACGAGCGCCCCGGCGGTGGAGATGAAGCCGTCCACGACCACCGGCACCCTCTCGGCGGCGGCGCCGAGAACGAGCCCGGCTATGCCGCCTATCTCCGCGCCGCCGACCTTCGCGAGCACGTCGATGGGGTCGGAAGGGTCCGGCGCGTTTACGCCAAGCGCGTCCTCTATGACCGAGACCTTGTGCTCGAAGGCCCTGTCGTCTATGCCCGTGCCCCTGCCCGTGACCTCGGCCACGGGCCTGCCGGAGAACGCCGCTATCACCGCGCTCGAGGGCGTGGTGTTGGCTATGCCCATCTCGCCTGTGCCGAAGATGGCGCCTTCGGCGGCGTACTCGCGGGCTATACCTATCCCCTCCTCGACGCACCTTACGGCCTGCTCGCGGGTCATGGCGGGGCCTTTCCTGATATTCCCGGTGCCGCTTACGACCTTCCTCTTGAGGAGCCCCTCGGCGTCGTCGAACTCGAAGTCCACGCCGATGTCCACGACCACGACCTCGGCGCCCGCGTGGCGCGCCAGCACGTTTATCCCCGCCCCGCCGGCAAGGAAGTTGTAGACCATCTGGCGGGTCACCTCTTTCGGGAAGGCGGAGACCCCCTCGTCGGCGACCCCGTGGTCTCCTGCGAAGGTGAATATCACCTTCCTGTTTATGGTGGGCCGCACGTTGTTCGTTATGCCGGCCATCCTCGCGGCGAACTCCTCGAGACGCCCGAGGCTGCCCCTCGGCTTGGTAAGCGAGTCGAGCCTCTTTTGCGCCACGTCCAGAAGCGAGCGGTCCACCGGGACAATCCTATCAAGGGTCTCTTTGAGCAGGGCCATACTTATCACCATCCACCTCGCACGATATTTTTTCGGCGGCTTACGCCTTGCGGGACGCAAGCACGCTCGTTGAAATGACGTTTCCTATAAAGCCCCCGGCCACGGTGGCCGCGAGCAGGAACAGGAGATATGCAGCCCTGTTCGGCTCCCCGCCCGACCATATCCAGAAGAGGACGGTTATCGGCAACACGGAGATGAAGCTCCACACCACGGGCGTCTTCCACTCCTTCGTCGATATTATAAGCCCCATGACCAGGCCCATCACGAAACCCACGGACGGGGTTACGAATAGGTTTGAGAAGCGGGCGGCCTCGGGCAGCATCCGGTCGAAGAGCGCCTGATGGGCCTCTATGTAGGCCTGCGCCTCCTGCGGGGTCCTGCCCTTGAAAAAGGTGGTCATCAACCTGCCGTAAGGGGTTACATCAAGCCGGGAGACGACCCAGAAGACCCCCGAGTAAAGGAAGGCGAAGACAAGGTTGCCCGCGAAAAACGCGGCGAATATCTTCATCGTCTTATTCATCTGCTGCCCCTCGGGTATGTCCTCATTGGTATCATACAGCCGCGCCCCGTCAAGGGCTACTTCATCCTCATAGGTATGCCCGCGGCAAGGAAGTAGACCTCTGCGGCGGCCTCCGCGCAGAGGCGGTTTACCATGCCAGAGAGGTCCCTGAACCTTCGCGCAAGCCCGTTGGCCGGCACTATGCCGAGGCCGACCTCGTTCGAGACGGCGATGACGGCGGCCTTGGAGCCGCACGCGGCGGCGCAGAGCCGGCGCGCCTCTTCCTCTATCTCCGCGTCCGTAAGCCCGGCCTCCACGAGGTTCGTAAGCCAGAGCGTAAGGCAGTCCACGAGCACCACCCCGTCCCCGATGGCGTGAAGCGCCCCGCCTACGTCCCTGGGCTCCTCTATCGTCTCCCAGCCTCCTCCACGCTCTTTTTTGTGCGCTTCGACCCTCTCGCGCATCTCCTGGTCGAGCGCAAGGGCGGTGGCCAGGTACCGCCTCGGCGAAGGGAGGGCCCCGGCGAGCTTCAGGGCGAACGCGCTCTTGCCGCTGCGCGCGCCCCCTATGACGAATACGAACTTTCCGGTCTCCAAAGGGGCCCCTCCCGGGTCAGTATGCCGCCGTGAAAAGACTGGAGCGGCCTTTCCGCAGAAAGACCCCGCCCAAAGCCCATTCAAAGCCTTTTAGTTCCCCTGCTGCATTTTAAAACTCTATCCCTCTTCTCGCGGGCGTGCCCGTATCATAGGGGTGTTTTATCTTGAGCATCTCGGTCACGTAGTCGGCCCCCTGCACCAGCTCGGCAGGGGCGTTCCTGCCGGTGAGCACCACCTCGAGGCCCGGGGGCCTCGAGTCGAGGAACCCTGTCATGGCATCCAGGCCTATCCATCCGCCGTTTACGGCGGAGAGCACCTCGTCGAGCACAAGGAGGTCGAAGCCGCCTTCGGATGCCTTCCTTGTGGCGAGCGTGAAGGTATCGAGCACCGAGGCCTTAACGGCGCCGAGGTCGGTCCCCGCGCCGGTGAACATCGGGTGCCTCTGGTTGGACCTTACGAGCTCTATGCCGGAGCCGGGCCTCCTGAAGAACTCCTTTTCGCCGGAGGACGCCTTGTCCTCCTTGAAGAACTGCACGAAAAGGACCTTGAGCCCCTGCCCGGCGGCCCTCACGGCGAGCCCGACGGCAGCCGTGGTCTTGCCCTTGCCCTCTCCTGTATATATGTGGACGAGCCCTTTCCTGTCCATCTCATGCCCTCTATTTTACCCGCATCCGAAGGGGTCTTGTTGAACAAATGCCATAAAAAGGGGACGGCCCGACTGCCCGGAACGAAAAGGCCCGTCCCTCTTCGAGGGACGGGCCTGAGAAAATTCCTTGTCCGTGATGACACCGGCCGGACGGCGGCGCGGACGGAAACCCTCTCACTCGGAAGGTTTGAAGCTCCATGCGGCGGGCAGGTCTCCTGGCTCGCGGGTCGTCCTACTCTCTCTCGCCTTCCCGGCCCCGCCTTGCAAAGGGGCCAGTGGCACGGGCAAAGATTTCGTCGCCGCTCACAGTTGCGGGGCAGCTCCCGGTTCTACGGGATTCCCTTTTAGCCCGGCCACAGGGCCTTTCAAAAGACCCCCTGCCTCGGGCACCCACTGCGTCTGATTTTTTACGGAACGGCCCTTGCCGGCGCCGTGAGTCCAAACTATCAGTTTTCCTCCCGGACATCAAGCTAATTTTCGCCGGCTCGCACCGTCAGAGATACGCCCTTACCGCCTTTATCGCCCGCCTCATCACCTCTTCCCCGTGCGGCTCGATGGTGTAGACCGGCCCCGACGCGTACCGCTCGAGGAGACGAAAGAAGAGCGGGAAGTCTATGACGCCCTCGCCGATGGGCAGGTGCTCGTCGGCCCCGCCCCTGTTGTCATGCAGGTGCACCTCGGCTATATCCGGGCCAAGCTCCCTGAACCACTCCTCCAGAGGCACGCCCGAGAAGACGCTGAGATGGCCGGAGTCGAGGCAGACGCGGAAGTTCGGCGAGCCCAGCTCCCGGACGAGCGCCTTGAGGGTCGAGGGGCCTGTCTCGAAGATGTTCTCCGCGGCGATGGTGACGCCGAGATCCTCCGCACGCCTTACGAAGCGCGGCCACGTCTTCATGCTCTGCTCCATCCACTGCGCGGGCCCGCCCCTGAACCTGCCGGCGTCGTACCCGGCGTGGAGAACGATGTTTACGGGCCTGAGCACGGAGGCGGCCTCGAAGGTCTTTGCGTACCGGTCGACAGTATGGAGCCTCGTCTCCTCGTTCGAGCTGCCGGGGTTGACATTCATATAGGGCCCGTGCATGGTGATGCGCAGGCCGGCGGCGGCCAGTTCGCGGCGGATGCGCTCGAGGTCCGAGGCGGACGCGTTCTCCAGGGCGGCCCCGTCCATGTAGACCTCCGGGTTAATGCGCTCGGCGAGCACCTCCCCGAGCCTTTCGAGCAGTATCGGGTACGGCACGTGCACCTGCACCCTCTTTTCGTCTTCAATAGTCATGGTCAGGACATTAAAGCCGAAAACGGCCGCCCTTTCAAGAGGAAATCCCTTGACTTTCCTGTCTGTATACAGTATACATTAGTAATATTATGGAAAAAGTGCGTTTGCTCGATTACCCCGTTGAGAAGCCCCTTACCCTGCGCGAGCGGATAGTGGACTTCATCAAGGACTCCGTCGTAACCGGTCGCCTCAAGCCCGGCGAGAGGGTACCGGAGCAGGAAATAGCCGAGAACCTCGGCATAAGCAGGACACCGATACGCGAGGCCTTCAGGCAGCTCGAAAGCGAGGGTTTCATCTCGGTTACGCCGCGCAAGGGCGCGGTCGTAAGCCCGATAACCGACAAGGACGTAAGCGAGTTCTACACCATAAAGAGCCTCCTCGAGGGTTTCGCGGCGAAGACGGCCTGCGAAAAGCTTACCCCGAAGGAGATAAAGAGGCTCGAGAGCCTCAATGCCCAGATGGCGCGCTGCGCGGAGAAGAACGACGTCAAGGGTTTCTTCCGTCTGGACAACCAGTTCCACGACACCTTCCTGAAGGCGTGCGGCAACGAGAAGCTCTGCGTGCTGGTATACAACCTCGTTCAGCAGTTCGAGCGCTTCAGGGTAACGGCGCTCTCGGTGCCCGGCAGGATGGCGGGCTCCGTAAGGCAGCACAGGGAGATAATAGAGGCCTTCAGGGAATCGGACGCCGCTCTCGTGGAGACGCTCGTAAGGGCGAATGCCGAGAAGAGCGGCCACATACTCGTAGAGGAACTCCTTAAGGACAGGCCCAAACATGACCTTAATTAATTCCCAGGAAGCCGCCGCGAGGCTTGCGAGGACGATAATCTCCGACATAGCCCTGTACAACGAGGACAAGATACTCAAGGGCATAAAGAACGACAACATCTTCGACCTGCTCGAAAAGGAGCTTGACGAGGGGCTCGCCCTCTACCGCAGCCGCGTAGAGCCGTCCATGGACAGCAAGAATAAATTTTACAACAAGGCCATAGTCGACATACTTATCAAGAGGAACGGGGACATAGAGTCCGCCATCTGGTAGGGACGCCCCGGGCCGCCGCTCCGACAAGAACTCCACGTCTTTTTTAGATTAAACGCTCCTGAAAAATATCCCGTCCGCCCGGCAGAACTGAAACCCCGGCGGGCGCGCAATTACCGGAACCAGCTTTTCCCCGATGGCAACTACCCGAAAATTCACAGTCTCCGGCGCCCAGGCATCCGGCAGGCTCGACGTCTTCCTCGCCGGCGGGCTCCCTGATATCTCACGCTCGGCCGTGAAGGGCCTCCTTGACGCCGGCCTCGTGCTCGTCAACGGGAAGAAGGCCAAGGCGGGGCAGAAGGTAAGGGAAGGCGACCGGGTGGAGGCGACTATCCCAGAGGTGCCCGAACAGACGGTGGAGCCGGAGGATATACCCCTTACCGTGCTCTACGAGGACGACGACGTAATCGTGGTCGACAAGCCGCCGGGGCTTACGGTCCACCCCGGCGCGGGCAGGAGCGGAGGCACGCTCGTAAACGCGCTGGTGCACCACATGAGGCGTACTGGCGGGCGCCTCTCCGGCGTCGGCGCGCCGCTTCGGCCCGGCATAGTCCACAGGCTCGACAAGGACACCAGCGGCGTGCTCGTCGTCGCGAAGAACGACAGGAGCTACCACGCGCTCGCCGGGCAGTTCAAGGAGCACACCACCTCGAGGAGGTACAGGGCGCTCGTCTGGGGCATGGTAAAGGACGACACCGGCACCATAGACCTCCCCATCGGAAGGGACGTGGCCCAGAGGAAGAAGATATCGACCCGCACGCGCAGGAGCAGGAAGGCCGTCACCGAATACCGGGTGCTGAGGAGGTACTCGATGTTCACGCTCCTCGAGCTCACCCTGCAGACCGGGCGCACCCACCAGATAAGGGTGCACCTTACGGCCATAAGGCACCCGGTGGCCGGGGACCAGGTATATGGCAAAAGGACCCTGCCGCCCGTGCTCTCCAAACCGGTTGCCGACGAGCTGAAGAAGATAAAGAGGCAGTGCCTGCACGCCGCCACCCTCGGCTTCACGCACCCGGCAACCGGCGAGCGCATGGAGTTCAGCTCGCCGGTTGCGCCGGACATGGCCGCTCTCATAAGGCTGCTCGACGAGGAAGAGGGCGCACCGCAGGCCCACGACGCCGCAAAGGGCATACGCTGATGGATGCAAGGACGGCCGGGCCTGCACCCGGGAAGGGCCCCATACGATACCTCGCCTCCCCGCTCATAGGCACTCACGGGGAGGTTACGCACGCCTTCCTCCAGCGCTCCGGAGGGGTAAGCCCCTGCCCGTTCGACTCGCTCAACCTGAGCACGCGGCCCGCAGACGGACCCGGAGATACCGAACAGAACGTGCGGGAGAACTTCAGGCTGCTCTACGCCTCTCTCGGGGTATCCGAGGCGAACCTGTTCGGGATAAGACAGGTGCACGGCGAGCGCGTCGTGGTGGCCGAGGAGCACGCGGGGGCGCCATGCCCGGAGGCGGACGCCGCGGTGACGGCGAGGCCGGGGCTCGCCGTGGGCGTGCTTACAGCCGACTGCCTGCCTGTTCTCCTGTACGACCCGGTAAGGAGGGTGGCCGGCGCGGTACACGCCGGGTGGAAGGGCACGGAAAAGGGGATAAGCGCGAGGACGGTGGAGGTGATGGCCCGGAGGTTCTCATCGAGGCCCGCGGATATCAGGGCCGCGCTCGGCCCGTACATCGGCCCGTGCTGCTACACCGTGGGCGCACAGGTCGCGCGGAGGTTTGCCGCCTACGGGGACGCCGTTTCAATGGACGGGGGGGACGGGGGGGACGGGGGCCACGCGGGAGAAATCCGGCTCGACATAGGGCTGTGCAACACCGCCCAGCTCATCGAGGCAGGGCTTGAAAGGGAGAACATAACGCAGGCCGGGGCGTGCACTGCGTGCGAGAACGGGCTCTTCTTCTCGTACAGGAAGGACGGCGGCATCACCGGCAGACAGCTCAGCTTCATAATGATAAAAGACTGAGGTGCAACATGGTTGTAGGACTTACCGGCGGCATAGCATCGGGCAAGAGCCTTGTCTCAAAAGAGCTTGAGAGGCTCGGCGCGCACGTAATCGACGCCGACCTCATCGCCAGAGAGGTGGTGCGGCCGGGCACCCCCGCTCTCGTGGAGATCGAAGAGGAGTTCGGCCCATCGGTCATAAAGGCCGACGGCACGCTCGACCGCAAGGCGCTGGCACAGATCGTCTTCTCAGACCCCGAGAAATTGAAAATCCTGAACCGCATAACGCACCCGAGGATAATCGAGCGGCAGAGGCGTATGATAGAGGAGATAAAGGAGGGGTCCGGGCAGGACGACCCGCTCATCGTCGTGGACGCCGCCATACTCATCGAGGCCGGGGAATTCAAGCGCATGGACCGCGTCGTTGTGGTCTACGCCGACGAAGAGCAGCAGGTGGAAAGACAGGTCGCGCGCAACGGCATCACCCGCGAGCAGGCAAAGGCGCGGGTCCGGGCGCAGATGCCGCTAAAGGAAAAACTGAAGTACGCCGATTATAGGATAGACAACACCGGCGGCATCGAAGAGACGCTCAGGCTCGCCGAGGAGCTGTATGAAAAGTTGAGACGGTGAAAAGCCGCGCGCCACGGGGCCCTTCAAGGGGCCGCACGGGGGCGCCCGGCCCGGCATACCGCGCCAAAAAAACCGGTTGACAGCTTGAAACAACCGTGCTAAGGTGGAAGTACCTTTCAAATTGCGTTTCTAATTTTTTCTACCTCACAAGCTTCAGTCCGTTTTGATTTAAGCCCAGAGGAAAAACCCTATAAGTGGACTTATTTCTCGAATAAAAGCGGAAAAAACCATGCATGCATACTGCACGACGGTTGCGTTTTGCACGCCCCAATTCCGCCCAAAAAACCCTCTTTAGGAGCCATTAATGAACCTCAAGGAACTAAAAGAAAAGAAGATAAACGAGCTTACCTCGCTCGCCAAGAAATATAACATAGAGAGCGCGTCGAGCATGCGCAAACAGGACCTCATCTTCGCGCTCCTTCAATCCCAGAGCGAACAGAACGGGATGATATACGGCGAAGGGGTCCTCGAGACCCTGCCCGACGGCTTCGGCTTCTTAAGGGCGCCGGACTACAACTACCTGCCGGGCCCGGACGACATATACGTCTCCCCCTCGCAGATAAGACGCTTCAACCTGCGCACCGGCGACATAGTGTCCGGGCAGATAAGGCCGCCCAAAGAGGGCGAGAGGTACTTCGCGCTCCTGAAGGTCGAGAAGATCAACTACGAGGACCCGGAAGTAGCGAGAGAGAAGATACTCTTCGACAACCTTACCCCGCTTTACCCGCAGGAAAAGCTCCACCTCGAACTCCCTCCCAAGAGCGATCTCTCGATGAGGATAATGGACCTGTTCACGCCCATAGGCAAGGGGCAGAGGGGCCTTATCGTCTCCCCGCCGAGGGCGGGCAAGACCATGCTCCTGCAGAAGGTCGCCAACGCGATAACCACGAACCACCCGGAGGTCGTCCTCCTCGTGCTGCTCATCGACGAGCGTCCCGAAGAGGTTACCGACATGCAGCGCTCCGTGAACGGCGAGGTCATAAGCTCCACCTTCGATGAACCCGCGCAGAGGCACGTGCAGGTCTCCGAGATGGTGATCGAAAAGGCCAAGAGGCTTGTCGAGCACCAGAAGGACGTGGTGATACTGCTCGACTCGGTAACGAGGCTCGCGCGCGCGTACAACGCCGTGGTGCCGCCGAGCGGCAAGGTGCTCTCCGGCGGCGTGGACTCCAACGCCCTGCACAAGCCCAAGAGGTTCTTCGGAGCGGCGAGGAACATCGAGGAGGGGGGCAGCCTGACCATCATCGCCACCGCGCTCATCGACACCGGCAGCCGCATGGACGAGGTCATCTTCGAGGAGTTCAAGGGCACGGGCAACATGGAGATAGTCCTCGACAGAAAACTGGCCGAGAGGAGGATATTCCCGGCCATCGACCTGAACAAGTCGGGCACGAGGAAAGAGGACCTGCTCCTCTCCAAGGAGGCGCTCAACAGGATATGGATACTGCGCAAGGTCCTCCAGCCTCTCAACCCCATCGAGTCCATGGAGTTCCTGCTCAACAAGATGCAGGCCACCCCATCGAACAAGGCGTTCCTCGAGTCCATGAGCAAGTAGGGCCCCTTCGGAGCCCCGCGACGCCCTTGCAGGCCTTTACCACGGCCCGTCCACCCACTCACCGGGGGCGGGCCGTTTTTGCGTCCCGGGCCCATGCCTGCGCCACTTTCTGGCCGTTTTTTTGCTTGCACTCCATATGCATAGTTGTTAAGATGGGATATTAACGTCCGGCGTCCATCTTCATGCCCGAACAGGCCCTCTTGCGCGCATGGAGCCCCGCGCGGGCGAAGGCGCGGACGGCCGGCCGGGGACTTCGCAATAAACCATTTTTTTCGAGGAGGAAACACCAGATGAAGGACGGACTTCACCCCAAGTACGAGCCCATGAAGATACACTGCGTATGCGGCAACGTCATCGAGACGCGCTCGACCAGCCAGAAGATCTCCGTGGAGGTATGCTCGAGCTGCCACCCCTTCTACACGGGCGAGCAGAGGTTCATGGACACCGCCGGGAAGATAGAAAAGTTCAACAGGAAGTACAGGAACAAGGGAGCGTAATCCGGGAGAACCGTTTTGAATGTCACTCTCCTCAATTTCACCCCCGAACCCGAGAAGACGGTAACCCTTGCCGCCAGGCTGTGCTATTCGGAGGACTCCATCCCCGAGCTTGAGGAGAAGGTACAGGGCGTCTCAACGAAAAAATTCCTCGGCAAGATACTCAAGATGGGGCACCTCTCGGTGCTCGAGCACGCCTCCTTCTCCTTCGGGGTGGAGGGCATCTCGCGGGCCACATCCCACCAGCTTGTGCGCCACCGTCTTGCGTCATACTCCCAGCAGAGCCAGCGTTACGTGACCGCCAGACGCCCGGAATACGTCACGCCCGGGACCATCTCCGGCGACCCCGGCAGGCGCAAGCGCTTCGAGACCGCCGTAAAGAGGCTCTACAGGCTCTACGGCGAGCTTGTGGACGAGGGCGTGCCCGCCGAGGACGCGAGGTTCCTGCTGCCCAACGCCGCCTGCACGAAGATCATAATAACCATGAACGCGCGCGAGCTGCTCCACTTCTACAGGCTTCGCTGCTGCGAGCGCGCCCAGTGGGAGATACGCGAGATGGCAACACGCATGCTCGCGCTCACGAAGAAGAAGGCCCCCTTCATATTCGGGGACTCCGGGCCCGCGTGCGTGAGGGGCGCCTGCAGCGAGGGCAAGATGACCTGCGGCAAACCCAAAGAGATAAGAAAAAAATTCAGGGGCCTTTAGACAGGCCCTGCATACGCCCCGGCCCGTTTACAGGCCGCTGAAAAAGAGTCTCCCTTGAGAGAACCTTTTTGTAAAAAGGCTCTCTCAAACTCTCTCCAAAAACCTTCAGTTC
>JBHHYT010000042.1:0-19470 GCA_046757705.1 Thermodesulfobacteriota bacterium | reverse complement strand
TTTTGAAAAAAGGCTCTCTCAAACTCTCACCAAACACCTACAGTACTTCCCGTGCGGGCCCCCTTAATGGGGCCCGCACGGGAACTAAAAATCTTTGAAGGGTATCTGTGGGAAACGTTCGATAGAAAGTTTCCCCCAAAAGAGACTTTTCAAGCGCCCGTTTACAGACGGGCCTTATTGTTGCCGGTACATGAACGCACTGCCCGCCGCAAGCGGCAGGGCATCAAGATCAAATCAGGACGGTCGCGCCCCAAGGGGCGAGGGGGCGGGGGTGGAGGGCAGCGGAGAGCGGGCCCGCTGAAAAAATTCAACCATGATAAAGAACAGGCTCGAGGAAATAGAAGAGAAGTACGAGGAGCTCTCAGGGCTTCTGGCCAGCCCCGAGGTGGTCTCCAACCAGGAGCTTTACCAGAGGTACGCACGCGAGCACTCGGCGGTATCCGGCATAGTGGACGCGTACAGGGAGTTGAAGGGCGTGGAGGCGGAGATAGCGGAGTACAGGTCCATACTCGAGGGCAAGGACGAGGAGCTGCGCGAGATGGCCAAGGAGGAGATACCCGCCCTGCAGGAAAAAAAGGAAGAGTTGCTCTCGAAGATAAAGGTAATGCTGCTGCCCAAGGACCCGAACGACGACAAGAGCGTCATCGTGGAGATAAGGGCCGGCGCCGGCGGGGACGAGAGCGCCCTCTTCGCGGCCGAGCTCTTCAGGATGTACAGCAGGTACGCGGAGCTTCAGGGCTGGAAGGTCGAGGTGATGAGCTCCAGCCCCACGGGGATGAACGGCCTCAAGGAGGTCATCGCGTCGATAGAGGGCAAGGGCGCGTACTCGCGCCTCAAGTACGAGAGCGGGGTGCACAGGGTGCAGAGGGTCCCCGAGACCGAGGCATCCGGCAGGCGGCACACCTCCACCGTGACCGTGGCCGTCCTTCCCGAGGCCGAGGATGTCGAGGTGGACGTGAGGATGGACGACATCCGGGTGGACACCTTCCGTGCCGGGGGCCACGGCGGGCAGAACGTCAACAAGGTCGAGACGGCCGTGCGCATGACCCACATACCCACCGGCATCGTGGTCGCCTGTCAGGAGGAGAAGAGCCAGCACAAGAACAGGGCCAAGGCGCTCAAGGTCCTCAGGGCGCGCATACTCGACGCCAAGGTTCAGGAGCAGCAGAAGCAGATATCCCAGGACAGAAAAACACAGGTCGGGACCGGGGACAGGAGCGAGAAGATAAGGACCTACAACTTCCCGCAGAACCGGGTGACCGACCACAGGATAGGGCTCACGCTCCACAAGCTCGCCGAGATAATGGAGGGCGACCTCACGGAGCTTACGGACAACATCATCGCCTATTACCAGACCGAGGCTTTGAAGAATACCGAAGGCGCGGCGTAACAACGGCATGGACAAGATCATCATAGAAGGAGGCAACCGCCTCGTAGGAGAGGTCAGGGTGAGCGGGGCGAAGAACGCCGTGCTCCCGCTGATGGCCGCCTCCCTGCTCGTCGACGGATGGACGACCATCACCAACGTGCCGGGGCTGCGCGACATAGAGACCTTCAAGGCCCTGCTCACGCACCTGGGGTGCGACGTGGAGGCCGACCAGGAGGCAGGCACGCTCAGGATAAGGGCGCCGGAGATGGAGTCCCCGGAGGCCCCTTACGAGATGGTAAAGACCATGCGCGCCTCGGTGCTCGTGCTCGGCCCGCTGGTCTCGCGCTTCAAGAAGGCGCGTGTCTCCCTGCCCGGAGGATGCGCCATAGGCGCGCGCCCCATAGACCTGCACCTCAAGGGGCTTGAGAAGATGGGCGCGAGGGTCTCGATAGAGGGCGGCTACGTCACCGTCAGTGCCGAAAGGCTCCGCGGGGCCAAGATATACATGGACACCGCCACGGTCACGGGCACGGAGAACCTGATGCTCGCCGCCGTGCACGCCGAAGGGGAGACGACACTCGAGAACTCGGCGCTCGAGCCTGAGGTCGTCTGCCTCGCCGACGCGCTCAACTCGATGGGCGCGAAGATCCGTGGGGCAGGCACCGATACCATACGTATAGAGGGCGTAAGGGAGCTGAGACCGGTGACCGTGCACGTGATACCCGACAGGATCGAGGCGGGCACCTTCATGATCGCCTCGGCCATGACGCGCGGCAACGTGCTCATAAAGGATTGTCCCTACGCACACCTCGACTCGCTCAACGTGAAGCTGCGCGAGGCAGGCGCGGAGGTCATAGAGGAAGAGGGCGGCGTGCGGGTCATAGGGGACCTGCCGATACGCAGCGTTGACATAAAGACCATACCGTACCCGGGTTTCCCGACCGACATGCAGGCGCAGATAATGGCGATGATGACGGTGGCAAGCGGCCTGAGCGTCATCCGGGAGACGGTCTTCGAGAACAGGTTCATGCACGTAGGGGAACTAAAGCGCATGGGCGCACAGATAAGCATAGACGGCAGGTGCGCCGTGGTGCGGGGCGTAAGGCGCTTGAGCGGTGCCCCTCTCATGGCCACGGACCTGAGGGCCAGCGCCTCGCTCGTGCTCGCCGGGCTTATCGCGGAAGGCAGGACGGAGGTCTCCCGCATATACCACCTTGACCGGGGCTACGAGCGGATAGAGGAAAAACTGCAGGGCCTCGGCGCCAACATAGAGAGGGTAAAAGAGTGAAGAAAAAACCATGGGAAGAGACCCTTACCATAGCCCTGCCCAAGGGGCGGATACTCAGGGAGGCGGCGAAGCTCTTCAGGGCCGCGGAGGTCGACTTCAACGAAATACTGCAGGACGACCGCAGGCTCATCTTTGAAAACGTTGCGGAAGGGCTGCGGTTCATGATAATAAGGAGCCAGGACGTACCCACGTACGTGGAGTACGGCGCGGCCGACATGGGCATAGCCGGCAAGGACGTGCTCCTCGAGCAGGCAAAGGACCTCTACGAGCCGCTGGACCTGAAGATCGGCGGGTGCAGGATGATGGTCGCGGAGCCCAAGGACCTCGGGCGCGACGACAACCCGGAGGGCTGGACGCACATAAGGGTCGCCACGAAGTACCCGAACATAACTCTCAAGCACTTCCTCGACAAGGGCATACACGTGGACATCATAAAGCTCTACGGCTCCATAGAGCTCGCCCCGCTGCTCGGCCTCTCCGAGAGGATAGTAGACCTCGTGCAGACCGGCGAGACACTGCGCAAGAACGGCCTCGTAGAGGTCGAGCATATAATGGACATAAGCTCGCGCCTTGTCTGCAACCGCGCGAGCCTGAAGACGAAGCCGCGCAAGGTAAAAGAGCTCGTGGACAGGCTGAGCACGGCGGTAGACCGGGTATTCGGCTGAAAAAGTTCTCCCACGGGATATCGAAGATGCTGGTAGTAAACTCAAAAGACAGGGGTTTTTCCAGACTGCTCGCCTCCATCACCGGCAGGGGCGCCGAGGAGACCTCGGCGGTCGAGGCCGCCGTGCGCTCGATACTCGACGGCGTGCGCAAGGGGGGCGACCGCGCGGTCATCGAATATACGAAGCGGTTCGACGGCGTGGAGCTTGAAAGGGCCGGGCTCAGGGTAACGGACAAAGAAATAGACGCGGCGCTAAGACGCGTGCCGAAAAAAGACATCTCCCTTATCGAGCTCGCCGCAAGCCGCATCGAGGCCTTCCACGAGAGACAGAAGCAGAACTCGTGGTTCACCACGGAGGCGACCGGCACCACACTCGGCTCGAGGGTAACGCCGCTCGAGCGCGCGGGCATATACGTGCCCGGCGGCAAGGCCGCCTACCCTTCGACCGTGCTCATGAACGCAGTGCCTGCGCGTGTGGCCGGGGTCGATGAGGTCGTAATGGTCACGCCCCCCGGCACCGGCGGCATAGACCCTTACGTGCTCGCGAGCGCGAAGGTGGCGGGGGTGGACAAGGTCTTCCGCGTGGGCGGGGCGCAGGCCATAGGCGCACTCGCCTTCGGCACGAGGTCTATCCCGAGGGTGGACAAGATAACGGGGCCCGGCAACATATACGTGGCAACGGCAAAGAGGCTCGTCTACGGCGCCGTGGACATAGACATGGTGGCGGGCCCGAGCGAAATACTCGTCATAAACGACGGCACCGGCGACCCGTCTTGGATAGCCCTGGACCTGCTCTCCCAGGCCGAGCACGACGAGCTGGCCTCATCGATACTCGTGACCACCTGCGCAGAGATGGCCGAAGCGGTGAACGTGCAGGTCGAAAGACTCCTGAAGACTTTGAAGAGGCGCGCCATAGCGCGCTCGTCCATAGAACGCTACGGGGTCATCATCGTGGCCGGCGGACTCGAAGAGGCCGCGCGTATATCGAACCGGATAGCCCCCGAGCACCTCGAGCTCTTCGTGGAGGAGCCGTTCGAGCTTCTCGGGCTTATCAGGAACGCCGGGGCGATATTCATGGGCAGGAACACCCCCGAGGCCGCCGGTGACTACCTGGCCGGGCCGAACCACACGCTGCCCACCGGGGGCACGGCGCGTTTCTCCTCCCCTCTCGGCGTGGAGGACTTCATAAAGCGCTCCAGCGTCATAAGCTTCTCCGCCTCGGGCATAGAGAAGATAGGCAAAGAGGTCGTGCGCTTCGCCACCCTCGAGGGGCTCGAAGCGCACGCACGCAGCGCCGGGGCGCGCCTTAAAAAGAAGAAGCAGAAGCGATAGGGGGTCTCAATGGCACAGGCAAAACCGATAACCGGCCGCACGGCGGCACGCAAGGCCCGGGTGGCGAGAAAGACGCGGGAGACAGACATCACCGTTGAGCTCAAGCTCGAGGGCAACGGCGACAGCGATGTAAAGACGCCCATCCCCTTTCTCGACCACATGCTCACGAACTTCGCCCGCCACGGGCTCTTCGACCTCAAGGTGCGGGCAAAGGGGGACATAGAGGTGGACCTCCACCATACGGTGGAGGACGTGGGCCTTACCCTCGGGGAGACGCTCAAAAAGGCGCTCGGCGACAACTCCGGCATCGTCAGGTGCGGCGCCGCGGACGTGCCGATGATGGACGCGCTCGCCACCGTGGTGCTTGACATAAGCAACAGGCCGTACATGAAGTTCGTCACAACGAACGACTCCTTCGCCGTCTCCAGGAAGATGGTCTCCGCCATGATAGACGGCCGCATGGTCGACGTATTCGACCTCGGGCTCCTTCAGGAGTTCATGAAGGCGTTCTCGAACAGCGCCGGGGTGGACCTGCACATAACCATACACTACGCCTCCGACATACACCACGCGATAGAGGCGGTCTTCAAGGCGCTGGGCCGGGCGTTGAGCGCGGCCGTTGCGAAGAACGCGCGCATCAGGGGAGTGATGTCCACGAAGGGCAGGCTATAAGGGAAGGTCTGTTTATTCAGACCTTCCGCGACACAGGGATGTGCCGCTATTTTCATTGGCTGAAAGCCTTTGAAAGGGACGAATTGTTCAGAGGTTACTGACAGATGATAGCCGTCATCGACTACGACATGGGCAACCTGAGGAGCGTTGCCAAGGCCTTAGAGAAGGTCGGCGCAAACGCCGTTGTAACGCGCGACCCGAGGGTGATAGACGACGCAAGCCACGTGGTGCTGCCCGGCGTGGGCGCTTTCAAGGACTGCATGAAGCACCTCGAAGAGTACCGGCTCATCGGGCCGGTGTTGAAGAGCATCGAGGCGGGCAAGCCCTTCCTCGGCATCTGCCTCGGCCTACAGTTGTTGTTCGAGGAGTCGATGGAGTTCGGCCGCCATCAGGGGCTCGGCCTGATAAAAGGCTCGGTGGTGCGCTTCTGCCCGGAGGTCGACACCGAGGGGGCGGAGCTGAAGGTGCCGCACATGGGCTGGAACGACATAAAGATAAAGAAGGATTCCGCCCTTCTAAAGGGCATCCCCGAGGGCTCGTACTTCTACTTCGTCCACTCGTACTACGCCGCCCCGGCCGAGCCCGGGGTGACGCTGACCACTACATCCTACGGCGTGGAGTTCACGAGCGCGGTGGAGAAGGACAACGTGATGGCCTGCCAGTTCCACCCGGAGAAGAGCCAGAGGGTGGGCCTGCGGGTCTTGAAGAACTTCAGCGAGATCTCCTGACGGGGGCCGCTCTTCCGCAAGGGGGCAAGGGGGCAAGGGGGCAGATCTGGCGCAAGAGGGCATTGGGGGCGGGGCCGCTCTAAGGCGGCCCTCCGTTAAAGAAAGGTAAACACGTTGATCATCATTCCGGCCATAGACATAAAAGACGGCAGGTGCGTGCGCCTTACGCAGGGCAAGATGGACAGGGAAACCGTCTACTACGACGACCCGGCCGAGGTGGCGAGGCGGTGGGAGGCCTCCGGGGCGGAGCTCATACACCTTGTGGACCTCAACGGCGCGGTCGAGGGCAGCGCCGTCAACTTCGCGGTCATAAAGAGGATAATCGCCTCCGTGAACGTGCCGGTGCAGATAGGCGGCGGCATAAGGGACGAGGCGGGCGCCGCGCGGTACCTCGAGCTCGAGGGCGTAAAGAGGATAATCCTCGGCACCGCCGCGCACGACAACCCCGCCCTCGTGGAAAAGCTCACCAACGGCCACCCCGGAAGGGTGGCCGTTGGCATAGACGCCAGGAACGGGTACGTCGCGATAAAGGGCTGGGTAAAGGTGACGAACCGTAAGGTATCGGAGCTTGCCAGGAGCCTCGAGGGCCAGGGCGTGGCCTGCATCATCTACACCGACATATCGAGGGACGGGATGCTCATGGGCCCGAACGTGGCCGCCACGCGCGAGCTCGCGGAGTCGATAACGGTACCGGTGGTCGCCTCCGGCGGCATATCCACCATAGAGGACATCACCGCCTACGGGGACGTGCCGCTCGAGGGCATCATAATCGGCAAGGCGCTCTACGCCGGCAACTTCGATCTCAAAGAGGCGATAGCCGCAGCATCGGGGGGCCGGTAAAGGGATGCTTACCAAGAGGATAATACCGTGCCTTGACGTAAAGGACGGACGCGTCGTCAAGGGCGTGAGCTTCGTGGAGCTCGTAGACGCCGGGGACCCCGTGGAGTCCGCTCGCGCCTACGAGGCCCAGGGCGCCGACGAGCTGGTCTTCCTCGACATCACGGCCTCCCACGAGGAGAGGAAGACCATACTCGACGTCGTGGAAAAGACCGCCTCCGACGTATTCATGCCGCTTACGGTGGGCGGGGGCATAAAGACGCTCTCCGACATAAAGGAGCTTCTGCACGCGGGCACCGACAAGGTCTCCATAAACACCACCGCCGTGGAGGACCCGGACTTCGTAAGGCGCGCCTCCGAGAGGTTCGGCAGCCAGTGCATCGTCGTGGCCATAGACGCCAAGAGGCGGCACGGCACCCCCGGGGGCTGGGAGGTCTACACCCACGGCGGCAGGAAGGCGCGCGGCATCGATGCCGTAGAGTGGGCGAAGAGGATGGAGTCGCTGGGCGCCGGGGAGATACTGCTTACAAGCATGGACAAGGACGGCACACGGGACGGCTACGACCTCGAACTTACGAAAGCCGTCTCGCTGGCCACCTCCATACCAGTAATAGCCTCCGGGGGGGCGGGCACGCTCGAACATATCTGCGAGGCCTTTACCCTGGGGCTGGCCGACGCGGCGCTTGCCGCGTCCATATTCCACTTCGGGGTCTTTACCATCCCACAGACCAAAGAGTTCCTGATGGACAGGGGGGTGCCCGTAAGACCACCGGAGACCGAAGACTCACGAGATGAGGCATAAAAAAGAAGGTATCCTAAAACTCATCATCCTGTACAAGGGCATATGGGGGGTCGCCGAGATATTCTTCTCGATAAGCTTCTACAGGTTCCTTGGCAGGAACGGCAACGACCCCTTGAAGGCCCTTGCCGCCGGGCTGCACCTCAACCCGGAGAACGTGGTCGTCGGCACCGTATTGAAGCACATAGGCTCCCTCGACAGCGGCCTGCTCTTCGTCTTCACCGTTGTCATCTTCTTCTTCGGGCTCGGCAACATCGTGGAGGCGTGGGGGCTGCACAGGAGGTACCGCTGGGCGGAATGGCTGACGGTCATAGCCACCTCCGCGCTCGTGCCCTACGAGCTGTACCACGTCGTGACCGGGTTCAGCATCTTGAAGCTCACGATACTCGTCATAAACGTCCTTATAGTCTACTACCTCGCCAAGCACAAGGAGCTTTTCAAGAAATGGCGGAATTCCCGGCCCGCCAGCCAAAGGGCCCTGTAGGCCGGCACCACCCCCTCCATCTACGGTATGGTGAAGGTCTTTTTCCCCCTGCCTGCCCACATCCGGCAACTGACTGGTGCGGGCAGGCCTCCTCAAACCCTTAAACGGACCTCCCCTCCCCGGAGCATCCCGCGCCCCCGGACGTCCGGGAACAAAGAACTTGATTTGCCCGGGGAAAGATAGTATATTTTTTATTTACTTCAGACCTTGCAAGCGGGTCTGTCCCGTCCGGCGCGGCAGGCGCGCCGACGGGGCGCATGGCACGAAGAGTGCCGGAACCGAGCCTTGTCCCGTAAAAACGGGACATACCCGTTCGGCATGATGAACGGGGAGCCAAAAGGAGGAAACATGAACAGATACGAGACGGTCGGCATCATCAAGCCGGACGTAGGCGATGACGTCGTAAAGGGCGTTATCGGCAAGGCCACCGAGCTGTTGACCAGCGGCGGCGGGGAGCTTATCAAGCTCGACGAATGGGGGCGCAGGAGGCTTGCCTACCCCATCCAGAAGAAGAACGAGGGCTACTACTTTGTCCTTACATATTCGAGCCTCCCTGAGACGAGCAAGGGGATCGAGAGGTCTTTGAAGCTCAACGAGGACGTGCTCCGTTACCAGACCGTAAGGCTCGACGAGAACGCGGCTGCTGCTGTTGCCGCGGCCGTCGCCGCGGAGAAGGCCGCTGCCGAGGCGGCTGAAAAGGCGGCTGCCGAAGCCACGCAGAAGGCGGCTGCCGAAGCTGAAACTGCGGCTGCACAGACAACGGAGACAAAAAAGGCTGAAGAGACCGAAAAGACCGGCGAAGAGGGAGGCGACAATGGCAATAAACAGGCGTAGCGGCGGCCCCGGCGGCCCGCGCAGGGAAGGCGGCAGAAGGCCGTTCCACAAGAAGAAGGTCTGCCGTTTCTGCAAGGACAAGAACTTCAGTCTGGACTACAAGGACGGCAAGGCGCTCAGGCCATACATAACGGAAAGGGGCAGGATTGTGCCCCGCAGGATATCCGGCACCTGCGCCAAGCACCAGCGTGTGGTCTGCACGGAGATCAAGCGCGCGAGGAACCTCGCGATAATCCCGTTCTCGGCCATCAGCATATAAACCATCCCGGGCCGCGGCCCGGAGCGATACGGCACAGCGGGACAGGACCTTCCGATGCACCGGCGAAAGCCGGCTTCGCTCCGGATGGTCTTTCCCTCCGGGCCCTGGCCCCGGAGCCCCCGGGCCGTTGAAAAGTTGAAAAAATGAGCTAAAGGAGTTTTTCCTATGAAGGTGATACTGAAGACAGAAGTCGAGAACCTCGGCTCTTTCGGCGACCAGGTAAAGGTCGCGCAGGGGTACGCGCGCAACTACCTGCTGCCCAAGGGGCTGGCCGTTGAGGCCACCCCCGGCAACATAAACCAGTTCAACTCCGAGAAAGAGGCCTACGAGAAAAAGGCGCAGGCCCGCAAGGAGAAAGCAGAGGCCCGCAAGGCCGAGATAGAGGCCGTAAGCCTCACGTTTACCAGAAAGACCGGCGAGGAGGACAAGCTCTTCGGCTCGGTCACCGTGCACGACATAGAGTCGGCGCTCGCCTCCAGGGGCTTCGAGATAGAGAGGAAGAACATCCACCTCGAAGAGCCGATAAAGTCCCTCGGAGAGTCCACGGTAGAGATAAAGGTCCACCCCGAGGTCGTTGCCACCGTGCGCATCGAGGTGGTCAAGGAAGAGACTGAAGAAACGGCCGCAGAATAACCTTACCGGGGCCGCCTCTCTTCGAGAGGCGGCCCCTCATTTTTTAATACCAGTGTCTATATGGCGATCAGGGCCCAAAAAGAGCTGCTCCACAAGGTCCCCCCGCACAACATCGAGGCGGAGCAGGCGGTGCTCGGCGGCATCCTCATCGAAAAAGACGCCATAAACAAGGTCCTCGAGCTGCTCCCGTCCGACGGGAGCGACTTCTACCACAACGTCCATGCGCGCATCTTCAACGCCATGGTAGACCTCTTCGACAAGAATATCCCCATAGACATAGTGACCCTCGCCGACCAGTTCAAGGACTCCGAGGTACTCGCCTCCGTAGGCGGCCTCTCCTACATAGGCGAGATAGTCGAGGCCACTCCCACGGCGGCCAACATCATGTACTACGCCCGCATCGTCCACGACAAGGCGCTGTTGAGGAAGATAATAGCCGCCTCCACGGAGATAGTCACGCGCGGGTACGAGGGGGTCGATTCCGCCGACGAGTTCATAGACGACGCCGAGAGAAGGATATTCCAGGTCTCTCAGGACAGGGCGAAAAAGTCCTTCTTCGCCCTCAAGGACATCATAAAGGACGCCTTCGAGACCATAGAGAAGCTCTACGAGAGGAAGTCCCACATAACCGGCATCGCCACCGGATACACCGAGCTCGACAAGGTGACCTCCGGTATGCAGAACTCCGACCTCATCATCATCGCGGGACGACCGAGCATGGGCAAGACCTCCTTCTGCCTCAACATCGCGGAGAACGCCGCCATAGAGAACAAGACCCCGGTGGCGGTATTCTCGCTCGAGATGAGCAAGGAGCAGCTCGTCCAGAGGATGCTCGCCTCCCGCGCCAGGGTAGACCTCCAGAAGCTGAGGAGCGGGCGTCTGAAGGAGGAGGACTGGGGCAGCCTTACAACGGCCGTAGGCGCGCTCTACGAGGCGCCCATATACATAGACGACACGCCAGCGCAATCGGTGCTCGAGATGAGGGCCAAGGCCCGCAGGTGGAAGGCCGAGCTCGGCGTGCAGATGATCATAATAGACTACCTCCAGCTCATGCGCGGCAGGAGCCGTTCGGACAACCGCGAGCAGGAGATATCCGAGATATCGCGCTCGCTCAAGGCGATGGCAAAGGAGCTTCAGCTGCCGGTCATAGCCCTCTCGCAGCTCTCAAGGAGGACCGAGCAGAGGGAAGGCAACAAGCCCCAGCTCTCCGACCTCAGGGAGTCCGGCGCCATAGAGCAGGACGCGGACGTCGTCATGTTCGTCTACAGGGAATCGGTCTACAAGCCATGCGACTGCCCGAAGGACCTGTGCACCTGCGGCAGGAGAAGGACGGCCGAGATACTCATAAGGAAGCAGCGTAACGGCCCCACCGACGACATAAAGCTCACATTCCTGCACGAGTACACCCGTTTCGAGGACCAGGCGCCGGCCGACCTCGACGTTCAGGGCGAGTGGGTGGAATAGGACCTTCCCTTCTCGGATTCTTTTCGTAAAAAACCCCCGGGCGGCTGCGCCGCCCGGGGGTTTTTCATGGGTGGGCGTGGGGGCGGCGGAGCGTGGGGGCGGCGGGGTTAAATCATCGACAGGGGGTCCATGTCCACCGAGAGGGTCACGCCCGTGGCCCTCGCCCCCTCGAAAGACCTCTTGAGGGCCTTTACGAACGGGTGGAGCCTCTTTACGTCCGGGCACTTTACGAGCATCTGGTACCTGAAGCGGCCCCTCACTTTCGCAAGGAGCGCCGGGGCGGGGCCGAGCACGGTTATCCCCATATCCTTGCCGCCTGCAAGCCTGTCGGCGGCCTTCCTGAGCGACAGGGCGGCCCGCTCCACGCGCGTCTCGCTCAAGCCCTCGAACCGCAGGCCGCAAAGACGGACGAACGGCGGGTACCCGGCCTCCTTCCGGAGCTCTATCTCCTCGGCAAAGAAGCTCTCGTAGTCGTGGAGGGCGGCCGCGTTGAAACAGTAGTGTCCGGGGTTCAGGGTCTGTATGACCACCTCTCCGGGCACCTCCCCCCTTCCGGCCCTGCCGGCGGCCTGTGTTATGAGCTGGAACGTGCGCTCCGCGCTCCTGAAGTCCGGGATGTTGAGCGACGTGTCCCCGGAGATGACGCCGACAAGGGTTATGCCGGGGAAGTGGTGCCCCTTGGATACCATCTGCGTGCCGATGAGTATGTCGACCTCCCTTGACTCCACCGCGTCTATTATCCTCTTGGCCGAGCCCTTCCTGCCGGTGGTGTCCCTGTCCATGCGCCCCACGCGCGCCCTGGGGAAGAGCTCGCGCACCTCCTGCTCGACCTTCTCGGTGCCCGTGCCCGGGGCCGAGAGGTTGGCGCCGCCGCACTCCGGGCACTCCTCGGGGATGGGCACGGCGAGGTCGCAGTAGTGGCACTTGAGCTCGTGACGCGACCTGTGCATGGTGAGCGTGACCGAGCAGTTGAGGCACGAGAAGCTGTGGCCGCAGTCCCGGCACAGCAGAGAGCTCGAGAAACCCCGCCTGTTGAGGAACAGGAGCGCCTGATGCCCGTCCCGCAGCGTTGCGTCCATGAGCCCGGCGAGCCTCCCGGAGAAGACCTCTTTCTTGCGTCCCCTCATGTCCATCACCTCCACCTTGGGCAGCGCCCTCTGCTCCACCCGTTTTCTCATGACTATGGGCGTTATCTTGCCGGCCTGCGCGTTGTGGAAGGTCTCCACCGAGGGCGTGGCCGAGCCGAGCACGACCGTTATGCCCAGATACCTGGCGAGCATGAGGGCCGCGTCACGGGCGCTGTACCTCACCCCCTCCTCCTGCTTGTAGGAGGTCTCGTGCTCCTCGTCCACTATGATGAGGCCGAGGTCCTTTATCGGGGAGAAGAGGGCGCTGCGCGCCCCCACCACTATGTCCGCATCCCCCCTGATGACCCTGCTCCACTCGTCGAACCTCTCGCCTTCGGAGAGCCCGCTGTGCGCCAGCGCCACCCTCCCGGGGAACCTGTCCGCGAGATAGGCGGCGGGCCACGGGGTAAGGGCTATCTCGGGGGCGAGTATCACCGCCTTCCTGCCGGCCTTGACCGCCTCTTCGAGCACCTCGAGGTAGACGAGCGTCTTGCCGCTGCCTGTGACGCCGTAGAGGAGGTACGGGGCGTAGCCGCCCTTCTTTATCGACGCCGTTATCTCGCAGATGGCCTCCCGCTGCTCGGCGTTCGGCGCAAAACGGGCGCGCCTCGGCGCAATATCCGAAAGGGGGTCTCTCAGGACCTGCCTCTCGTCGACGCGCACGAGCCCCTTTTCAACGAGCCTCCTTGCCGCCTGCGAGACGTTGCCGAACTCCGTGGCAAGCCGCGGGGCGGGGGTCTCGCCGTGCCTCAAAAGGTACTTGTAGACCTTCGCCTGTATGGGAGACCTTTTGAGCCCTTCCACGGCGCCATTTTCCCCGATTTCCGGGTTTATTGAAAAATACCTCCCGGTCTTCATCGACCCGCCGCCCTTGAGACGCACCTCCTCGCGCAGGAGCCCGGCCTTTTTAAGCCTTTCGATTACCGAATGGACGGGCCTCGGGTGCATGCGCTTGAGGAGAGCGGAATGGGTTATCCCCTTGGCGCAGAAGGCGAGTATCTCGCCCTCCACGCCATCCCTGCGCCCCCCCGCCAACGCGGCCTTGCCCTCGTCCGTAAGGAAGAAGTGCCTGTGGCTCCTTACGCTGGCCCCGCCCGGGTGGATGAGCGATAGGACCTCCCCGAGGGGGGCGAAGTAGTAGGAGGCCAGCCACCGGTAGAACTCGAGGCGCTTTGCGTCGAATATGGGCTCAGGGTCGAGCAGGTCGATGATGGGGCGCGCCCTGGACGCCTCCGGGGGCGGCGTGGAGGAGAGGGCGAGCACGTAGCCCGTGACCGTCCTGCGCCCGAAGGGCACGAGCACCCTCTTTCCGGTGCGGACACCGGCCTTCAGCTCCGGGGGCACGGCGTACGTAAAGGCCCCCTCCACCGGCAGTTCTACTGCTATCTCGGCGAAATCCTTCAAAATTCTCCTCTTCCGATTAAAAGACCGCCCCGCCTCTCCCGGCAAAAGGCGCCGGGGCGGGGCAGAGGCTATTATACAACCCCGGCCGCCGAAATCATACGAAGTTTTTTACAACCCCGCCCCGTCCCCGGCCTTTCCGGGCGTCAAAAAAAACAATAGCCGGCCTAAAAAACTCTTAAGCGGTGGTATAAAGTGCGGTATAATTTAAAAAGAGCATAAACATTGTCAGGTTGCGCGCAAAGACGCGGCCTGATACGCAGTCCATGGACGGGTCGCCGGATAGCGAGCGTTCGTCCCGCAACCCGTGATGCCTGCTCGGGTCCGTTTCGAGCAGGCCGCGGCCCAAAAAGCCATGGACGGACCTTTTCAGCTTAAACGAAAGAGACCGATATCCATGCCTTTCAAGACAGTGTTGAAGTACCCCGACCCGTTTCTCAAGACGAAGGCCGAACCGGTGGAGGAGTTCGATGCCGGGACAGAGCAGCTCATCACCGACATGATAGACACCATGTACGCCGCAAAGGGCATCGGGCTGGCCGCGGTGCAGATAGGCGTGGCCAGGAGGGTCATAGTCCTCGACGTGCCGGGCGACGATGAGGAGAAACGCGAACGGGGGGATAACCTTATGGCGCTCGTAAACCCGGAGATTGTAAGCTCCGACGGGACGATGGTCTACGAGGAGGGGTGCCTGAGCGTGCCCGGGTTCACCGCGGACGTGACGCGCGCGGCAAGGGTCGTTGTGAGGGCGCTCGACCGCAATGGGAGGCCCGTGGAGATCAGGGCCGAGGGGCTGCACGCCGTTGCGCTCCAGCACGAGATAGACCACCTCGACGGCATCCTGTTCATCGACAGGCTCTCCCGCCTGAAGCGGGAGATAATCAAGAGGAAGATAAAGAAGTCCATCGAGTCGCAGGACCGCGCGCTTTAAGGCGGGGCTGCCAGAACATGGGGCGTCCTTTGCGGCGCTCAGTCCCGTTTACGGAGTCCGGGGCGAACAAGAATCGGGGAAGATGGGGCGAGCTGCAAAGATAATCTTCATGGGCACACCCGAGTTCGCGGTCCCTTCTCTAAAGGCCCTCATAGAGGCGGGCCACGACTTGCTCGCCGTGGTGACGCAGCCGGACAGGCCCCGGGGGCGCGGCAGGGAGCCCTCGCCCTCGCCCGTAAAGGCGGTTGCCGTGGAGCACGGCATACGCGTGCTTACTCCCACGAAGCTGCGGGACGCCGCTTTCGCCGCAGAGCTGAGGGCCATGGGCCCGGAGTTCGTCGTGGTCGTCGCCTACGGCAGGCTGCTGCCACAGAGCGTCCTCGACGTACCTGCGGGGGGCTGCATAAACCTGCACGCCTCGCTGCTGCCCGCGTACAGGGGGGCTGCGCCCATAAACCGGGCCATCATAAACGGGGACCGGGAGACCGGGGTTTGTACCATGCTGATGGACACGGGGCTCGACACCGGCCCCGTGCTATTGGAAAGGAAGGTCCCCATAGGTGACGACGACACGGCCCGGGATCTCGCCGTAAAGCTCTCCAACGAGGGCGCGCTTCTGCTCAAGGAGACCATCGCCCAACTCATCGAGGGCGGCCTGACCCCGAGGCCGCAGGACGACAGTCGGGCGACCTTCGCGCCGATGCTGAAAAAAGAGGACGGCAGGATAGACTGGAGCAAGGGCTCGGAAGAGATAAGGAACCTCATGCGCGGGCTCTACCCCTGGCCCGGCGCCTACACGCAATGGGAAGGGAAAGGCGTCGTAAAGATACACTCGGCCCGGTCGCACACCGGCCCCGGCGTGGACGCCGTGGCTCCACCCGGCACCATCATCGACGTAAAGGGCGACACCATTGACGTAGCGTGCGGGAAAGGCGTCCTCAGGATAACGGAGCTGCAGCCCGAGAACAAGAGGCGGATGAGCGCGGGCGAGTTCATAAGCGGATACAGGATATGCAAGGGTGAAAGGTTTATCTGACAACACGAAGTGGAGCGGGAGCGCGGAGTCGATAGACTACAGGCCGGGCAAGGGCGTATTCCTCGCCATGCTCGGCGTCATCGTGCTCGCGGCCGCCTTCGCCGGCTTCTTCTTCTGGTACATACCCACGGTGGGGCTGCGCAACATCCACCCGGCGCTCCCCTACGCCCTGGGGGCGGTGCTGCTCGGGGTCTGCGCCTTCGTAATCGGGGGCACGGCGCTCATCACTCTCGCGGTCATGCGGGGCTCCCTGCCGTTCTACTCGAAGTGGCTCCGCTGGATGCTCGTAAAGTTCTACCTGCCGCTGATGATAATGGCCGGAGGGATACTGCGGATACCGAAGATAAAGATAGAGAGGGTCTTTATCGACCTCAACAACCAGATGGTGAAGCTGATGGGCCGCAGGGTGAGGCCCGAGAGGCTCCTGATACTGATGCCCCACTGCATACAGTTCGACGACTGCAAGATAAAGGTGACGCGGAACGTCAGAAACTGCGCAGGGTGCGGCAAGTGCGAGATAGGCAAGCTGCTCGACTTAAGCGACCGGTACGGCGTGAGCCTGTTCATATCGACCGGGGGCACGGTGGCCCGCAGGAAGGTCGTGGAGGAGCGGCCGGACGCCGTCATCGCCGTGGCCTGCGAGAGGGACCTGACCAGCGGGCTTCAGGACTCGTACCCCCTTCCGGTCTGGGCGATAGTCAACAAGAGGCCGCACGGCTACTGCATGGAGACCGGGGTGGACCTGAGCGAGGTCTCCCACGCCATTGCCGAGCTTGCCGGCGGCGGTGCGCCGGCTTGACACAAAGGGGCCGCGGGCCTATATTCATGTATGGTATATGCAACCCTTAAAGGCTTGAAAAGCCGGAGGTTTTAATCGAAATGAGCTATCTGAAGACAGCGGTGCTCCTGAGCGTGCTCACCGTCATCCTAATACTCTTCGGGGACGCGCTCGGAGGGCGCCAGGGGGCGTTCATCGCGCTCGCCTTCGCCGGGATAATGAACTTTACGTCATACTGGTGGTCGGACAAGATCGTGCTCGCCATGTACAGGGCGAAGCCGGTGGACGAGGCATCGGCCCCGGCGCTCTACAGGATAGTGCGCGAGCTTACCATGAGGGCGAACATGCCCATGCCCAAGGTCTACATCATGGACAACGAGACGCCCAACGCCTTTGCCACGGGCAGGAACCCGGACCACGCGGCGGTGGCCGTAACCACCGGGATAATGAAGCTCCTCGAGAGAGAAGAGCTCGAAGGGGTGATAGGCCACGAGCTGAGCCACATCCTGAACCGCGACATACTTATATCCACCGTGGCCGCCACCATAGCCGGGGCGATAAGCTACCTCTCCTACATGGCGTACTTCGCCTCTCTGTTCGGCGGCTCGCGCGACGACGACAGGGGCGGCAACCCCCTCGTGCTGATAGCCATGATGATAGTCGGCCCGATCGCGGCCTCCATCATCCAGCTCGCCATCTCGCGCTCGAGGGAGTACGGGGCGGACGAGCTCGGGGCGAAGATAGCAGGCAACCCTCTCTACCTCGCCAACGCGCTGCGCAAGCTCGAGTACTACAACAAGCGCATACCCATGCCGGTCAAGAGCGAGGCCACCGCGCACATGTTCATCGTAAACCCCCTGAGCGGCCAGCGTCTGGCAAAGCTCTTCAGCACGCACCCGCCGATAGAGGAGAGGATCAAGAGGCTCGAGGCGATGGCGGGCCGTTAGGCTCTCGGCTGACCGCCCTCGGCCTGGCAAGGGCTATCCCCCGAAACATCCCCTCCCCCAACGGGGCAGGGTCTTGCAAGGAAACCCTGCCGCAGGGAATTCGATATCTAAGAAAGGCCCGGGTCTTTGTCCCGGGCCTGTCTGGCTTTCATGGTGGCGACGTTTTCCCGGGCATACGCGCGCCCGTCCGTCCATGGGCCGCCAGCGCTCCACCGGCCGCCACCCCCCTCATCGACCCCCCGGCAGCCTCACAGCCCTGTGGGGCCTCAGGAAAGCTCGGGGTCCTCGGGTTCGAGCATATGCTGGGTCCTCTTCCTGTTCTGAACGAGGAATATCTCGAGGGCGAGCTTGTCCTGCTCGCTGAGGTCGAGGAATATGATGCCGTAGCGGTTGAGCTTCTTGTCCGCGGCCGGGGAGTCCGGCTCCTGGACCCCGGCCTTCTTCGTCTTCTTGGGCCCCTTCGCCTTCGCCTTCGCCTTCTCCCCGGCGGCAGGCGCCGGGGCGGCCTTCACCCCCCGCACGACCTCTCCGATGACGTTTACAGGTACGCTGAAGCCGGGCATGCGGAAGGTATACTGCAAGAGCGAGCCCACCGGTATGAGCGAGCTCGTCTCGACGAGAGCTCCGGAAAGGCTTACGTTCACGGTGTTGCAGATGTATGACTCCTGCTTCTCGCCTTCCTGTTCGAGGGTGATGTTGCCCAGTATCTGGATGTCGTACCTGTCGGCCCTGGACAGCCTTTTAAAACGGTGAATTTCCATCTGACCGCCCCCCCTTTGGCTTTCTTCCTGTGTAACACATTTAAAATGACGCGTCAAAGATTTCCGAACAGCACCCCGGGGGCGCAAGGATGCCCGGGGCTCATCACACGATGTTATATCCATATCGGCCAATCCGGCCGAATAGTTTAAGGCAAAAACGACGGCGGCGCGGGTGCGGCCGATACGCTGCCACGGAGGCAGCGGATCCTGTAAGTTTTTCCGTACGCGGCGTACGGGGCCGCCGGCACGCTTCCAGGAACTTGATTTTCAGGGGCGTATCTGCTAACCTATGCAGTAAATTTCATCAGCGGTGCATTATGTGCACGTCAAGGAGGTCCGATGCGTATACTGAAGTCATTGTACAGGGATGGTAAGGGTCTTGCCGTTTTCGCGGTCGCTGCCTTGCTCCTTGCCGCGCCGTACGGCTGTTCGAAGGAGAGCTCCAAGGCCCCGGGCCCCGGGGAGGCCGTGGCCCCGGAGGCGCCCGCCCCGGGGAAGGACGCCGCGAAGGAGCGCTTCGACAAGGGCGTCGAGTTCTCGCTCAAGGGAGAGATCGACAGCGCCATAAAGGAGTACGAGGCGGCCCTCGAGCTGAACCCAGGCATCCCCGAGGCGCACAACAACCTCGGGTTCGCTTACATGGACAAGGGCGAGCTTACAAGGGCCGTGGAGCACCAGAAAAAGGCCCTGGAGCTGAAACCGGACCTCGCCAACGGATACTTCGGGCTCGCCCTGGCGTATGAGAAGCTCGGCAAGAAGGAAGAGGCCATCAAGAACTGGAAGGAGTTCATGAAACTCTCCCAGCCGCACAGCAAATGGTGGATGAACGCCCAGGAGCACATCAACGTGCTCGAGGGGAAGACCAAAAAGGCCGCCCCCCCGGCCAAGAAGGCCCCCGCGAAGAAGTAGGCGGCACCATTACAACGATAAAAAAGGCAGGTGCGAAAAGCATCTGCCTTTTTTATCGGGGGCTTGACCCAACCTAAAAACGAGATTCTTCCCCTTCGCTTCGCTCAGGGCTTCGGCTCACTCGCTCATCCGAAGCCGCCTCTGCCCCGTTCGCGCGCCCCGCAAAAAAAGGCCGCCCTCCTTGCGGAGGGCGGCCGAATCGTTCCTGTGGCGGGGG
>JBHHYT010000041.1:0-19611 GCA_046757705.1 Thermodesulfobacteriota bacterium | reverse complement strand
TAACCTCCCCCTCACACCTTCTCGTACGGGTCGAAGAGTTTCTTGAACTCGTCGAGGGCGAAGCGGTCGGTCATGCCCGCTATGTAGTCGCAGACCACCCGTTCCTTTTCCTTCCCCTGTCCTATGGCCGCGAAGGTGCCCGGGGGCAGGAGCTTGGGCTCTCTCATGTAGACCGTAAAGAGGTTCCTCAATATCCTTCGCGCCTTTTCCGCCATCCTTATGACCCGGTGGTGGTTGTAGAGGTCGGCCATGAGAAACCCCTTGAGCTCTTTGTTCCGTTCCTCCATCTCCGGCGAGAAGCGCGCTATGACGGGCCTCGAGCGCACGTCTTTGGTGGAGCTTATCCCTTCTTCCCTCACCGTCCGGAGTATCGTGTCCACGAGGTCGGTAACCTGGGCGTTGATGATGTGTATTACGGTCTGGGACTTCAGAACCTTGAAGTCGGCGTCCGGGGACCGCCCCTTAACGGCCTCGAAGTTCTCCCTCCAGAGCGAGACCTTCGCCAGCGCCTCCGGTTCGAGCATCCCGGAGGAGATGCCGTCGTCTATGTCGTGGTTGTTGTAGGCTATCTCGTCGGCTATGTCGACTATCTGCGCCTCGAGACAGGCGGATTCCTCCCTGCCGTACTCGTCGTTCAGCCCCGGACGGTCGTGCTCGGAGCTGTGCTTTACTATGCCTTCCCTCACCTCCCAGGTGAGGTTCAGTCCGTCGAAGCCGGGGTACTTCCTCTCCAGCTCCTCGACTATCCTGAGGCTCTGGGCGTTGTGCTCGAACCCCCCGGAGCCCTTCATCAGTTTGTTGAGCTCATCCTCCCCGGTATGGCCGAAAGGCGGGTGGCCGAGGTCGTGCGCAAGGGCGATGGCCTCCGAGAGGTCCTCGTTGAGCCCGAGGGCGCGGGCTATGGTGCGCGCTATCTGCGCCACCTCGATGGTGTGCGTAAGGCGCGTCCTGTAGTGGTCGCCCTCGTGGTAGACGAAGACCTGCGTCTTGTACTCCAGCCGCCTGAAGGCGTTGCAGTGGATCACCCTGTCCCTATCCCGCTGGAACGGGGTCCTGAAGGGGTGCTCGGCCTCCGGGTGCCTCCTGCCCCTGGACTCCGCGCTCCGGGAGGCGTAGGGTGCGAGCCTCTCGGCCTCCAATTCCTTGTAGGACGTTTTTTTAAACATTGACAGAACTCCAAAGTGTAATAAGATTGATCTATGAGGACACTCACCCGGATATTCGTACTCGTTGTCGCGGCGGTGGTCCTGGCCGGTTGCGGCTCGGTCATCTCCAAGGGCCTCGTCCGGCAGGTAGACCGCCAGATCACGCTCGATAAGGTGCAGAAAGACCCCGAAAAGTACGCCGGGCGCAAGGTCCTGTGGGGCGGTGTGATACTCAACACCAGGAACCTTGAGAAGACCACCGAGATAGAGGTGCTCGAGACCGAGCTCGACTACAACGACGTGCCGGTCTTCAGGGAGGCCACTTCAAAGGGCAGGTTCCTGATAGAGGCGAACAGGTTCCTCGACTCGAACGTATACAAGGAGGGCAAGGGCGTAACCGTGGCCGGAAAGGTAGCCGGCGCAGTCACCAGAAAGATAGGCAAGATGGACTACAGGTACCCGGTGGTGAGGCCGCTGGAGATGAAGCTCTCCGAGGAGCTCCCGCAGGACTACTATATGAACTACCCCGGCTGGGGGTATCCGTACTACGACCCGTTCTACGGCCCTTACAGCCCCTACGACCCTTACTACCCGTTCTCGCCCTACTACCCTTACGGCCCGTACCCCTACCGCCGCTACCCCTTCTACCCGTATCCATAATCTTTTGATCTAAAAGGGCTTTTTCAGGGGTCCACGGGCCTTTGCCCCTCCGGCCCCCTGCCCCCTCAGTCCTTCGAGCAGCCGTCCTTGGTGCCCCGCAGGTAATCGAGGTACTCGTCATAGTAGTCGTCCATGAACTCGAACGGCTGTTTCCCTGCAGTATCGATGCCCTTTTTTACCTTGAGGTACTCCATGAAAGTCACTTTCGCCGCCTCCGTTTTGTTCGTGTTCCGTATCCGATGAACCGCCTCGCCCCAAGCTCCGGGGTATCAAAACCATATCAGGATGTGTTGCGCCCCAAAGGGCGGGGGATGGACCTGTTGAAAAAATTCAAGCCCGCCTGAGCCCTTCCGGGTATGGTATGGGGTCTTCTTCCCCGGCCTCCCTGAAGCCGCGAAGCCGCAGCCTGCACGAGTCGCAGACGCCGCAGGCTGCCTCTGAGTCCCTGTAGCAGCTCCAGGTGAGGTGCAGCGGCGCGCCGAGCTCCATGCCCTTCTTGACTATCAGCGCCTTGCTCAGGTGTATGAGCGGGGTCGCTATGCGTATGGATGCTCCCGGCCTCGTGCCGAGGGAGGCAGCGTGCTCGAAGGCGCTGAAAAACCCCTCCCTGCAGTCCGGGTACCCGGAGCTGTCCTCCTCGACCGCGCCGATGTAGACCTCCTTCGCCCCGATGACCTCCGCCCAGGAGACGGCTATGGAGAGCAGGTGCGCGTTCCTGAAAGGGACGTAGGTGACCGGTATGCCTTCGCCGTCCCCCCCGGTGGGCACCTCCATGGACTCGTCCACAAGCGCCGAGCCGCCCATCTCCTTCAGGTAGCCTATGTCGGCTATGAGCCTCTTTCGCACGCCGTAGTAATCGGCTATCTCCTCGAATGCCCTGAGCTCGCGGGCCTGCGTCCTCTGCCCGTAGTTCACGTGCAGGAATGCGACGTTTTCCGCGCCTTCCTTCGATACCGCGACCGCCGCGGTAACGGCGCTGTCGAGCCCGCCGCTGAGCAATACTATGGCCCTGTGCATCCTGTAATTAAATCACATACCCTTTAAACCCTCAACCAAAAACTTCCCTCGAGACCCGCGAGACGAGCTCTTCGGCAGGGGCCGTGGTCGTAAGCCGCAGGCTCGGGCCTTCCCACCTTTCGTAGCCCTCCTTCTGTCTCCGGTAGACCTCCACCCCGGCGTCCGAGACCGTCACCTCGGCGCGTCTTTTCACGAGCCGCTCCCTTACGACCTCGTCCCCGGCCTCGCACTCGATTACATGGAAGGCGGCCCCGGAGTTGCGCGCGGAAACAAGCGCCGCCTCTATGAAGCGCGCCTTCGAGAAGGTGGCGTCGAGTATCACGGAGCGGCCTTCCCTCATGAGCGCCTCCGCCCTGTCGAGCAGCTCGCGGTATACCTTCTCCGTAAACCCGGCCGAGTAGATGCCCTCTCCGAAACGCTCCTGCCTGTGCTCCTCGGGGGGTATGCCCGCAAGCTCCTTTCTTATCCTGTCGGTAGAGAGGTGGACGAGGCCGGTCCGGTCGGCGAGGGCGCGGGCCACCGTGGACTTTCCCGTGCCGGGCAGCCCGCGCACCACGACCGCCTCCGGGCGCCAGCCCCCGGAGGCGTAGAGCCCGGAGAGGTGGAAGTGGCGTCGCGCATCCATCTCCGAGCGCCGTTTTTCGCGCTCCCCCACCTCCGGCTCCGCGGACTTGAAGCCCTCGACCTTGCCCCGCACGTAGGCGCGGTAGCATTTGTAGAAGTCGAGCAGGGACACACCCTCTTTGTCCCCCGAGGCATTGAAGTAAGCCCTCTCGAACGCCAGCGTCAGGTCGTGGCGGTTGTGGTGGTCGAGGTCCATGGAGAGGAAGGCGGCGTCCGCCACGACGTCCGAGAGCCTGAACCGCTCGTTGAACTCTATGCAGTCGAAGACCTCGACCCTGCCGTTCACGGAGATGTGCTCGGAGTGCAGGTCGCCGTGGCAGTCCCTTATGAAACCCTCGCGCATCCTCTTGAGGAACAACCCTTCATGCACCCGCATAAAGCCCTCGGTGTACGCCTTTATCGCTGCGAAGAGCCTCCTGGAGATGGTCCTTCCGACAAAGGGCCCGGTCTGGGCGAAGTTCTCCTCCGTGTTTCGCCTTATCGCCTCCGGAGAGCCGAAGGCGGCCACGCGCTCCCCGTCCTGTGCCCTGGCGTGGAACGCGGCTATGACCCTGGCCACCCGCTCTATGGTCTCGGCGTTGGCCGTGCCCTCGGCGAGCCTGTGTTCGAGCAGGCTTTCCGCCGGGATGCGCCGCATCTTTACGGCGTACTCCACGGTTTGTGCCTCCCCCTCCATCCGAAAGCGTCCGCCCTCTTCGGTGACCCTGACCACGCCGAGGTATACGCCGGGGGCGAGCCTGCGGTTGAGGCGGACCTCTTCCTCGCAGTACCGCAGGCGCTTTTCAAGGGTGGTGAAGTCGAGGAAGCCGAAGTCCACCGGCTTTTTTATCTTGTAGACGAACTCGGGTGTGAGAAGGATGTACGAGACGTGGGTCTGTATGAGCTCCACGGGGCCGCGCGCGGCAGCGGGGTATGAGGCCGGGTCGAGCAGGCCGGAGATAAGCGGTGGGAGCTCCATCCTCAGCCCCCCGGGCCCTTTCCTGCCCCCAGGAGGCATACGCCGGGCAGGTTCCTGTACCTTCCCTTGTAGTCCATGCCGTAGCCCACGACAAAGCCCTCCCCTATGCGCCTGCCGAAGTACTCCACCTCGCGGCCCGCGCGGTGGGTGTCGCGCAGAAGCAGCGTGCAGAGGCTCAGGGAGGCCGGGCCTTTCGAGCCGAGGTGGTCGAGCACGGCGCGCACGGTAAGCCCCCGGTCTATTATCCCCTCCACGACTATCACGTGCCTGCCCTTTATCTCCGTGGTCACGTCCCTCGTTATCAGCACTTCGTGCGAGGGCTCGTCCCTGTGGCCGTAGGATGCGGCCTGCACGAAGTCCACTTCCATGTCCATGGCGTCGAGCGCCCTTGTAAGGTCGGCCATGAAGACGAAGGCGCCCTTGAGCACGCCGAGGAGCACCGGGTCCCTTCCGGCGTAATCCGCGCGGAGCCTTGCGGCGATCTCTGAGACGAGCGCGCCTACTTCCTCCGGCGAGATAAAGGGTTCTAATGCTTCGGTCATAGGGTGTTTTTTAGCTTTAAAGGGTTTTTTTACCGGCAGGTAAAGGATATAATCCGCAGCCCCGGGTGTCAAGCCGGTTTTCGCTCCGGGCCGCCCGGCAAGCCGCGTCCGCGCGCTTTTAAACCCTTGAATTCGACCTCCGCTTGTGCTACATAATACACTTAACCCGGACCATAAACGGCACGCGCATGAGACGGCCATTTCCCCGACTTTCAAGAGCGGTAGAAGATGATAATAGAGTGCGAAGAGTGCAATACCAGGTTCAGGCTCGATGACTCGAGGATAAAGCCGAACGGCGTAAAGGTGCGCTGCACCAAGTGCCAGAACGTCTTCATAGTAACCCCTCCGCCGCCGCCCGAAGAGGTGCAGGTCGAGGAGGTATTCGGCGCGTCCCCTTTCGATAGCGACAGGGCCGCGGCCCCGGACGGCAGCGAGGCCGACGCCTCGGGCGGGGCCGGGGAATCGTTCTCTGAAGGCACCCCGGACCCCTCGGGTGCATCTCCCGCTGACGTTCCCGGCGGCCCCTCCGATAGAGAGACCACCGCCGGCCCCCCGGATTCCTCCGACGCCGCCCCGGCTGGACCGGATGGACCCGGCGGCGTCATGGACGACGGCCTTTCCGAGCCCCCCGAGCTCTCCTTCGGCGGGCCCGACTTCAGCAGCCTCGCCTCTTCCGATGAAAAGGCGCAGGAGGCGGAAGGCGTCCAAGGCGGCGCCGCCGAAGGCGATGGGGCCGCGCCCCCGGAGCGCATGGACAACACCGAGCGCCCGTGGTTCGAGATGCCCGGCGAAGGCACGGACGATGGCTTTCCCGAGGACGGTCTTCCCGACAAGCCGGCCTTTGACGGCGCGCCGTTGCCCGACGACGGGCCGTTCCCTTCCTTCGACGACGAGGGGCAAGACGGAGACCGGACGGCCGAGGCCCCCGTCTCCGACGCCCCCGGCATTGAAACGGAGGCAGCCTCAGGCGAAGACGGGGAGAAGGGCCCCGCATACGGAGAGTTCGACTTCGGCTTCGACGACGAGGAAGGGACGACGCCGGACGAGACCGCCGAGGTCCCCGCAGACGCCCTGGCCGGCGAATGGGGGATGGAGGAAGGGTCTGGTCAAGAGGGCCTGCTCGACAACGCCGCAGACACCGGCATCGGCGAAGAGGCCGCCGCGGATGAGGGAGAGGTCCCCGCGGAGGTAAAAGAGGACTTTAAGCTCACGCCTCCGCCGTCGCCGCCGGTCTCCTCGGCCGATGACAAGGTGATACCTTTCTCGCCCGGCTACAGCCGGAACGGACGCGCCTCCGGCAGGTCCGCTCCCCGGCAGGAGGAGGAAGAGGGGATCAAGTTCGAGGACCTCTTTTCACGCACCCTCTCCGAGGTGACCGGAGAGCCGAGCCCCGGCCCGGACTCCGCCGTGGCCGCCGGTATCGACGACGAGGAGTTCGAGGAAGACGGACATGAGAAGGCCGCACCCGTGGCGGCCGCGCCCCGCGCCTCCGGCTCGGGAAAAGGCATCCTGTTGGCCGTGCTCATATTCATAATAGGCGGCGGCGCCATCTACTTCTCGGGCATAATAGACACCCTTGCGCGGACGCTCGCCCCTTCGGCGCAGACCGTAAGCACCGTCGAGATAGAGAAGATCGGCGGGTACTTCACGCAGAACAAGAACTTCGGCCGGTTCTTCGTGATCGAGGCGAAGCTCAAGAACACATCGGACCAGGCGCAGCCGATAAAGACCGTAACCGGCGTCATTTACGACAGCCGCGGCAAGAGCATCGCCACGCGCTCGGTCTCTCCCGGCAGGGTGGTCGCCCCGGAAGACCTCAAAAACCTCTCCAAGCGGGAGCTGCTCAGCCGGTTCAGGGACTCCTCCGGAGGGGTCATCCCCCCGCAGGGCACGGTGCCGGTCATGGTGCCTTTTACGGAGATACCTGCGGGCATGACAGAGTACGGGCTTAACATCGTCCGCCAGTAACCCCCGGCGCCGCTCTTCCACGAAGTCCGGCGGCCAGCCCCCACGGCCCCCACGGGCGGCCTGGCCTTATGCCCCGTAAGCAATGGAAGACCTCGAAAGCTTCATGGCACAAGCCGTCGCGGAGATCTCCGCGCTGCCCGAAGAGGGCATGAGGCTTGCCGCGCTCGCAAGCAGGCTCGCCTCCCTCGGCCCCGCCGACGCGGCGCGCCTGCTCGACCTCCTTTACAAAAATCGGCACGACAAGAGGATAGCCGGCAGGATACTGCCTTTGCTCGTAAACCCCGGAGGGCTCGAGGCCGGGCTCGGCTCGCAGGCCTGCCGCGCGATATACATGGCCGCCATAGGGCAAGGGCTCACTCGCGTAAGCCGCCTCTTTACCGACCTGCCGCCGCACAGCCGGGGGATGGCCGGTTATACGAAAGAGGAGGAGGCGCGCATGGAGATGCTGACCCTCGGGCAGAGGCGGGCGCTCTCGAAGAGCCTCGATAAGGACACCATCGACAGGCTTCTCTCCGACCCGGACCCGATGGTCGTCGGCAACCTGCTCAACAACCCGAGGGTCACGGAGAAGGAGGTCGTCAAGATAGCCTCGAAGAGGCCGAACTCGCCCGTGATACTCAGGCTCATCGCAGGGCACAGGGTCTGGTCGAAGCGTCTTGGGGTTAAAAGGGCGGTCGCCATGAACCCGTACACACCGCCCCGGACGGCGCTCGGCGTGATGGAGTCGATGCTCACGCAGGACTTGAAGGCCATATCCGAGGACGACACCCTCCACCGGCAGGTGCGGGCGCACGCCTCGGAGATAGTCGAGGAGAGGAAGGGGATGGCGTAGTAGCGAAGGTGCGCGCCGGAATATTTCCTGAAACGTCCCCTGCCTCATCAAGGGTAGGGCGGGTGATTCTACGGAGTGCTTCCCGGGAGGAAATAAAAAAAAGGCGCAGGGCTTGGTACCCTGCGCCGTGCGCAAACCATATCAAGGGGTTTTCCTCAGGCGTGGTTCTTCGACTTCGACTTGTGCGTCTTCGCCGTGCCGCCGAGCTTTTCCTTCTTGGGCGTAACGTCTATCTCGGCCTCGTCGGTGGCCTTCTTGAAGTTCTTGATGGCCTTGCCCATGCCGGAGCCGATGTCCGGGAGCTTGCCGACACCGAAGATGATGAGCACGATGGCGAGTATAAGGATGAGCTCCGTGGTCCCGAGACCGAACATTTGTATCTCTCCGGATAAAGGTGTAGAATAGTTGTGATGAGTCCAGTATGCCAATTTTGACAGAAATACCATGGTATGTCAATAAAAACTTTCCATAGGCCGGAGCACGACCCGCTCCTTTTTTTCCTTATTCTTTCCGTACTTGTACATATGGGATTGGTGTGGGGGTTTGCGTCCTCGGGCTGGCTGCGGGGCTCTTTCGTACTGCCGGTGGAGAAAAAGGGCGGGCCGATTACGGTGGACGTGGTTCGGCTTCCTGAGAAAAAGGCCGCGAGGGAGGGGCCGAGGGATATCGTAAGGCTTCCGCCGCTGTCCACGCAGAGGCTCTCGAAGGAGAGCAAGACGCCCACACACCTCTCCGACAGGACGCAGAGCGTCGAGAAGGAGACGTACCCGGCACCCGGCAGGGCAGTGGCGCGTTATTCCCCCCCTGCCGCAGCCGCACCGGCCCCGGGGCCGTCAAAGGCGCGGAGGGCGGGCGCAAGGGACGGGTCCACCGTGGCCCGGCCGTCGCGCAAGGGAGCGCCCGGGGAGGAGACGTACTCCGTTGCCCGCAGGGGCGTGGACGGAGGCGCGAAGGGTCGGGTAGCCATCGGCAGGCCGAAGGGGCCCGGCGAGACGGTGATAGTGCCCCCGAGGCCGAGCCTCTTCCCCACGGAGGCGCGCATAGCCGAGCTTACGCGCAGATACGAGAGCGAGCCGCAGAAGGGCGAGCGGGGCAAGGTGCTCCAGCTCAACACCAGCGAGTCGAAGTACGCCAGATACGTCAACGACTCTCTCGTGCCCCCCATAGAGTTCCGCATGGGCAGGTCCACGGCCGCGCGCAAGGGCTGGCTCGGGAACCTGCTCATCAACTTTACGGTCAAGAAGGACGGCTCTCTGGGAAATATTGAGCTGGTGAGGTCCTCTGGCAACCCGGCGCTCGACGACGATACGATCATCTCCCTTAGGCTCGCCGCCCCGTTCCCGCCCCTGCCTGAGAAGTTCGGTATGGACGAGATAACGATAAACGGGATATTCGTCTATTATTAGGGGGGCAAGTTTAGTGTCTTTATATTCACAACTCACACCAAAACCAAGAAGAACGGTACGAAATACTATTGACTTAGTTTGTTCAGTCAAAGGCATCATTGTTCCCCAGACAATTCAAGAATTAAAGAAAATTGGTGTTTTTTCGCCGTGTTTGAAATTTCAAGATCGCCAAATTTTTTTATCTTCTGATGCTACCATGGCAGTAAGACGTATCACTAATTTCATACATGACTCGAAACGTTTTTCTGATTTAGTAGATTATAATGACATATTCCGGTCCATACTTGAAATTTCTGAACATTGGTTAGCCAATAATCTTAAACCTGACGAACAGGAGTTTCTAGATTCCTTAGATGAGCATCTTGTTGAGAAGATAACAACCTCCTATTATTTCAATCGAATAGAAGGCCTGGAATTAACTGATATTGATAAAGTTCAAATTGGAACAAAGACTGTTCGCGTGTATAGCTCAGAAGTATTGGCAGGGGTTGATTTTGATTCTGATTTAAAGGACATCATTGATAAAGAATATAGTGGTAAATTAATAATATTAGGGGAAGAACACGGAAGTTCCACGATTTCAGAAAGTAGATTCTATTACCATAGCACTATTTGTCTTTCGTTGCTTAGCCTCTATTCATGCGCTATTTATAAATCAGCAATTCGCAGAATAAAACTTCGTCTGATAGGCAATAGTGCTCTTGTATTTGGGGTAGCGAGCACTGTGAGCTGGTCTAAAAAAAATAAGGAAGGGACATTTGCAAGACATTTTGGCGCTCATCAAGATTTTGAGTTGAACGCTGAGTTACTTAAGTATTTATATGAATCATGTTATTTTACTGAAATGAGTAATCTTCTCGAAAAACCGGGACGAAGTGACTTAGAAGAGTCAGTTGTCAAAGCAATTTATTGGTTTGGGGCCGCGCAAAATGAACACTTCCACGCAGCAACTTGGATTAAGTTATGGACTTGTTTAGAGTGTTTTTTTACACTTGACCGTGTTGATATTACGGAAACTAACGCCCGTGGTATAGCATCCTTGTTGCTTTTCGGTGATTACAACATTGATGATTATGGAGATTACTCTAGCTTAAAGGCGAAGATCAAATCCTTTTATGATGCAAGATCCAAAATATTACATAACGCAGATTATACAGACATAGATCCATCCGATCTTGATGAACTAGCGAATATGGTTGCTTGGGTAATAATTACAATTGTTTCTCTTTTGCCTCGTGGGTATACTACTCGCAAGCAACTTCAAGAAGAAGTAAGACGCTTGGATAATATCCAGCAGTTTAGCCGGTCAGATTAGCGGAGCGTAACCTGACAAAGCCATTTTCCTCGAGATTGCTTCGTCGTTTCCGGCTCCTCGCAATGACCAGATGCTCTCCCCCCCCCGCTGAAGTTGGTTTTGTCATTCTGAGCGGAGCGAAGAATCTTGTCTTTTGGCAAGCGAAAATCCCACTCCGTACCCCTTTAGGAAAGGGGGAGGTTTTACCCCAGTCCTCTCGCCATTGAAGATGTGGGGTGAGGGGGTTCAAGACTTCCCCTCCCTTGATGGGAGGGGATTAAGGGGAGGGTGAAATGACGGGTGTGTGAAACCTTCTTCACCCCCACCCTGCCTCCCCCGTCAAGGGGGAGGAGATTTAGTCAGGGAAATAAAAGACCCCCCTTTTTTCAAAGGGGGGTCTCAATTCTGCAATAACGGCCCCGGCCTCTATCCCCTGCCCGCTTCCGGCCTCCACCTGAGCACCGGTTTCCTTGCCGCCAGCGTCTCGTCGACCCTTCCGACCCTCGTCTTCGTCGGTGCGTTTTTCAGGAGCCCCGGGTCCGCCTTCGCCTCTTGCGCAATCTTTTTCATCGCGTCGATGAAGGCGTCCATCGTCTCGAGCGTCTCCGTCTCCGTCGGCTCTATCATTATCGCGCCGTGCACCACGAGCGGGAAGTATATCGTGGGAGGGTGGTAGCCGTAGTCGATGAGCCTCTTGGCCACGTCCATCGTCGTCACGCCGTCGCCGAGCTGCAGCCTGTCGGAAAGGACGCACTCGTGCATGCAGGTCTGGTCGTAGGCGATGGCGTAGGCGTCCTCGAGCCTCCTGCGGATGTAGTTGGCGTTCAGTATCGCCGTCTCGCTCGCCTTTTTGAGCCCCTCCGGGCCCATGCGCCTTATGTAGCAGTAGGCGCGTACCATTATGGAGAAGTTTCCATAGAAGGCCTTGAGCCTGCCGATGGACTTGGGGCGGTCGTAGTCGAGCGTGTACCTGCGCCCCTTCTTCTTCACCACAGGCGAGGGCAGGTAAGGGGCGAGCTTCCTGCCGACCCCGACCGGGCCGCTTCCCGGGCCCCCTCCGCCGTGCGGGGTGGAGAAGGTCTTGTGCAGGTTCATCTGCACCACGTCCACGCCGAGGTCCCCGAGCTTGACGAGCCCCATGATGGCGTTAAGGTTCGCTCCGTCGCAGTAGACCAGGCCTCCCTTTTTATGCACTACCTCCGCTATCTCTTTTATGTTGCGCTCGAAGAGGCCGATGGTGTTCGGGTTGGTGAGCATCAGCGCGGCGGTGTCGGTGTCCATCACCTCTTTTACCGCCTCCACCGTCAGCATGCCCCCGGCATCGGACTTTACCGGCACCACCTTGAACCCCGCCAGGTGCGAGCTTGCCGGGTTGGTGCCGTGCGCCGTGTCCGGGATTATTATCTTGTGGCGGCGCCTGCCTTTGTCCCTGAAGTACCGGGATATCATGAGAAGCCCGCAGATCTCCCCCTGCGCCCCGGCCGAGGGCTGGAGCGTTACCGCGTCCATGCCGCTTATCTCCGCGAGGTAGCCCTCGAGCTCGGAGATGAGCTGCATGGCCCCCTGTGCAAGCTCTTCGGGCTGGTACGGGTGCAGGTGCGCAAATTCCGGAAGCCCGGCGAGGTCCTCGTTGACCTTGGGGTTGTACTTCATGGTGCACGAGCCGAGCGGGTAGAAGCCCGTGTCCACGCCGAAGTTCCACTGTGAAAGGCGCGTGTAATGGCGTACGACGTCCAGCTCCGAGACGTCCGGGAACCCCTCGATTGACTCCCGCAGGAGCTTGCCCGGGATTACGCCCGAGGCATCCACCTCGGGTACGTCGAAGGATGCGGGCTCGACGCCCGCCCTGCCCGGCGAAGACCTTTCGAATATGACGGGCTCGTCCTGAACGAGCCCCTTGCTTCCGTTCGTTTCCATGTCTTTATCTTCTCTGATAGGTTCCGGTTCAATGAACTACCCCGCTGCAGGCAGCGGGGTATCTTGGAAACTTCCCCTCCCTTCGTGGGAGGGCCTTATAAGGAAACCCCGCGGCAAGCCGCAGGGCATTGCATAATCAAAAAGATATATCAAAGCGCCGCGGCCAGCTCGTCGGCGAAACGGTCGAGGTCCCCTCTGGCGTTCATCTCCGTTGCGGCAACGAGTATGTGCCCCTCGAGCGCCGGGTAGAACCTCTTTAGCGCCAGCCCGCCGATAATCCGCTTCTTCAGGAGCTTTTTCAGGACGGGCGCCGGGTCCCGCCCGACGTCCACCACGAACTCGTTGAACGTAGGCGCGGTGAAGGCCGCCCGTACGCCCTCGATCCCCGCGAGCCTGCCCTTGAGGTACCCGGCCTTCGAGAGGTTGAGCGTTGCGAGTTTCCTGAGCCCCGCGGAGCCGAGGCTCGCCATGTGTATGGCCGCGGCCAAGGCGCATAGCCCCTGGTTTGTGCAGATGTTGGAGGTCGCGCGCTCCCGTCTTATGTGCTGTTCGCGCGTGGCCAGGGTGAGGCAGTAGGCGCGCCTGCCCTCCCGGTCGACGCTCTGCCCGATGATGCGTCCGGGCATCTGGCGTATGAACTCCGTCTTCGTGGCCATGAAGCCGAGGTACGGGCCGCCGAAGTTCAGGGCGTTGCCGAAGGACTGGTTCTCGCCTACAACGATGTCGCAGCCCGATTCTCCCGGCCCCTTCAGCAGGCCGAGCGAGACCGTCTCCGCGACGACCACTATCAGGAGCGCCTTCTTCGCGTGCGCCACGGCGGCTATCTCCTCGATCTCCTCTATGGCGCCGAAGAAGTTCGGGCTCTGCACCACCACGCAAGCCGTAGTATCGTCGCACGCGTTCTGCACGTAGCCGGCGGGTGTCGTGCCCGCCTCGGTGCAGAAGGCGGCCTCCACCACGTGGTCGCCCGTGCCGGAGAGGTACGTATGCACCGTCTGGCGGTACTCCGGGTGCAGGGCAGAGCTCAGGACTACCTTCCGCCTGCCGGTGAGCCTGCGCGCCATGAGCACCGCCTCGGCGGTGGCCGAAGCCCCGTCGTAGAGCGACGCGTTGGCAACGTCCATGCCCGTAAGCTGGCAGACGAGCGTCTGGTACTCGAACATGGCCTGCAGCGTGCCCTGGCTTATCTCCGGCTGGTACGGCGTATAGGCGGTGTAGAACTCGGAACGCGAGGCGAGGTGCCCCACGACGGATGGTATGTAGTGGTTGTAAGCGCCCGCGCCGAGGAAGCTCGAATACTCGTGAACCGTCGAGCTCCTGCGTCCAAGCTCTTTTACGTGGAGGGAGAGTTCCTGCTCGGTCAGTCCTGCGGGAAGGTCGAGGGGGCCTTTGACCCTTGAAGCCGCCGGCAGCGCCGTGAGCAGGTCTTCGACGGAGCCTGCGCCGATGGCTTCAAGGATCCTGGTTCTGTCTTTTTCGGAGAGCGGAATGTAGGGCACGGATGCTTACTTCTCTTCCTCGATGAAGCCCTGGTACTCCTCCTCGTCAAGAAGGTCCTCGAGGTCATCGGTGCTTGATATTTCTACCTTTATCATCCAAGCGTCTCCGTACGGGTCGTCGTTTATCGCCTCCGGGCTGTCGATAATCGCGTCGTTGACCTCGGTTACGTTGCCGCTTACGGGTGAGTAGAGGTCGGATACCGCCTTTACGGACTCAACCACTCCGAACGGCTCGTTCTTTGTCACCGAACCACCTTCCTGTGGCAGTTCCACGTAGACCACGTCCCCGAGCGAGTCCTGGGCGTAATCGGTAATCCCAACCGTGACGGTGTTGCCTTCGACCTTGACCCACTCATGCTCTTTGGTGTATTTAAGGTCCTTCGGGAACTCCATAGCGCTCTCTCCTTTCCATATATTGAGGCTGTATTTTTCTCTAACGGATGTAGCTTAAACTTATTCAGACGGCGGTTTCAAGCTTTTTTTTGACGTAAAAAGGGGTATGCACCACCTCCGCCCGGGCGGACCGCGTCCTTATCACCACCTCTATGCCCGTGCCGGGCTCCTTGAGGGCGGGTCTTACGAGCGCCATGGCTATGCCGGTCTTGAGGGACGGCGAACTCGTGCCGCTGGTGACGACACCCGCCGCCTCCCCGTTGTGCGTAACCGCGTAGCCAGCTCTGGGCACCCCGGGGTCGACCATCCTGAGGCCAACGAGGGTCCTGTCAACCCCGCCCTCGTGCTGCGCCTTTAGCGCCTCTTCGCCGATGAAACCCCTGTTGTCGAACCTGACGTATTTTTTGAGCCCCGCCTCGATGGGCGATATCTTCTCAGAGAGCTCGTGCCCGTAGAGCGGGTAACCCATCTCGAGCCTGAGCGTATCGCGCGCCCCGAGCCCTATGGGCTTTATGCCGTAGGACCTTCCCGCCTCCATTACCGCCTCCCACACGGCAACGGCGTCGTCGGGGGCGAGGTATATCTCGAAGCCGTCCTCCCCGGTATAGCCGGTGCGTGAGACCATCGCCTCCCTGCCCGCGACCTGCGCCATGACGAAGTGGAAGGGCTTTATGTCAGGAGGGGCGATGTCGAGCAGAGGCGCTATGACCATGGCGGAGGCCGGGCCCTGCAGGGCGAGCTGCGCGTACTCCTTGCTCACGTCCTCGACGAGCACGTCCGGGGCACAGATGCGCGATGATATCCACTCGAACGCCTTGGCGGTGTTCGACGCGTTCACGCAGAAGAGGAACCGGTCCGCGCCGTAGCGGTAGACGATGGTGTCGTCGACGGTGCCGCCGTCGTCGTAGCAGAGTATGGTGTACTGGCACTGCCCGTCCACCACGCGCTCGACGTTGTTGGTGGCCAGCCTCTTTACCGCCTCGAGCGCGCCTGGCCCCGAGACCTCTATCTCCCCCATGTGGCTTACATCGAAGAGCCCGCACGCGGTCCTTACGGCCGTGTGCTCGTCTATGACACCGGTGTACTGAACCGGCATATCCCAGCCGGCAAAGTCCACCATCCGGGCGCCCAGCGAGACGTGTATATCGTATAACGGCGTTTTTTCAGGCATTTGAATAAACGGGGCTCTATGGCCCCTCTCCAATCTTTCAAGGGGTTTTAATCCGGTATGAACGGGTTCTTCAAGGTAAAAGAATTATCACCAAATGGTATATAAATGTCAAATAAAAAAACCGCGACCCACCCTTTTTGAGGCGGGCCGGGCCGCGGCCGGCCCCCGGAGAGCACCGTATGTTTTTTTTTGTGGTATCATAGACCGTAAAATCGTTCTGTCAAACGTTCGGGAAAGATTGCGCCGGGGCAACGCCATGGAAAATGCCTTGAAGGAGTTCGCAAGAGACGGCCTCGACATGGAAGGGCTTTTTTCCGCCCGCTCCGTGATGGTCATCGGAGGGCCGGATACCGGCAAGTCCACCCTTGCCCGGCTCATCTCCGTGGAGCTTGCCGCCCGTTGCCCCACTGCGCTCGTGGACCTCGACATGGGGCAATCGTCCATAGGCCCGCCGACCACCGTGGCGTGGGGCCGCGCCGCAGGGCCGGGGCCGCCCCCGCCGGAGGGTTTCTACTTTACGGGCGCTCTCAGCCCGCCGGGCAGCCTCCTGCCCTCGCTCGCTGGGGCGTGCGCCGTGCTCGATAGCGCCCTCGGCGTCTGCGGCAAGGCCGTAATAGACACCACCGGCCTTGTAGCGGGGCCAGTGGGCCTCGTGCTCAAGCAGTACAAGATAGAGCTGCTCGCCCCGGACGTCATAATAGCGCTTCAGAGGGGCTCGGAGCTTGAGCACATCCTCTCGTCCTTCAGCCGCCTCGACAGGCCGTCCATCTTGAGGCTGAACGTGCCCGAAGGCGTAAGGCGAAGGGGTGCCGAGGAGAGGGCGGAGCACAGGCAACAGAGGTTCGAGGAGTATTTCCGGGGCTCCATGGTCGTCGAGGTCCGGCTCGATGACGTGGACGTGAGATACACGTGGGGCGCGGTCGACCTTACGGCCGCCCTCGGCAGGGCGGTCTCTTTCCGCCGGGGCGTGCGGGAAGACGTGGCTTTGGGTATAATAGAGGGGGCGCTTCCGGGCCGAGAGGGCCACGGGAGCCTTTACATACGCACGCCACTTAAAAAGGGCGCCCCGTACACGAGTATCGTGGTGGGGGTCTGCTCCATAAACCTGCAGATCAACGGTTCATGACGGTTCGCGATGCCATAAAAAAGATACACCTCTCCGCGCGCTTTACCTTCAACCAGGAGCTTTTGAGGTACCTGGGGCCGGGCTTTCTGGTCACCGTCGGGTTCATAGACCCCGGCAACTGGGCGACCAACATAGCGGGCGGGGCACAGTTCAACTACTCGCTGCTCTGGGTCATCACCCTTTCCACCCTGATGCTCATCTTCCTCCAGCACATGTCTGCGCACCTGGGCATCGTCACGGGCAGGTGCCTGGCCGAGGGGTGCAGGGAGTACCTGCCCGCGTGGTCGAACTACATACTCGGCGGCTCGGCGATGTTCGCCTGCATGGCCACGGCGCTCGCCGAGTTCCTCGGCGCGGCCATCGGGCTCACCATCCTCTTCGGCCTGCCCATGGCGGTCTCGGCCGTCATCTCCGGGGTGGTCATCCTCTCGGTCGTCACCGTGCAGAAGTACGACCAGATAGAGCACCTGATAATCGCCTTCGTCTCCGTCATAGGATTCTGCTACCTCTTCGAGCTCTACCTCGTCAAGCCCGAATGGGGCCTCGCCCTGCGCTCCGCCGTGGTGCCGTCCATAGGCTCGCGCGAGATATTCATCGCCATGGGCATGCTCGGCGCGGTGGTTATGCCGCACAACTTCTACCTCCACTCCGAGGTCATACAGAAGAGGAACTGGAAGGCCACGACAGAGGAGAGGAAGAGGCAGCTTCTTAGATACGAGTTCTTCGACACCATACTCGCGATGGGCACGGGCTGGGCGATAAACTCTGCGATGGTCATAGTCGCGGCCGCGGTCTTTTTCCGCAACAACGTCATGGTCGAGGACGTCGTGCAGGCCGCCGACACGCTGAGGCCCCTGGCCGGGGGGCTCGCCGAGATGCTCTTCGCCGTGGCCCTCATATGCGCTGGCGTATCGAGCTCCATAACCGCGTGCCTCGCGGGCGGCACGGTCTTTACCGGCTTTCTCGGCAAGGAGATAGACCCTCAGAAGAGGTGGTTCAGGGCCGGGGTGCTCATAACGGCGGTGCCCGCCATCATACTCATCATCTTCCTTACGAACGTCTACATGACGCTTATATGGAGCCAGGTCGTCCTCTCCCTCCAGCTGCCGCTGACCATCATACCGCTTATACTGCTTACCCGCAGCCGCCGCGTCATGGGAGAGTACGCCAACGGCAGGTTCGAGAACATGCTCATGTACGTCTGTGGCGCCATAGTGATAGTTCTGAACGCGCTCCTGCTCCTGAGCTTCGCGGGCGTGAGTTTTTAGCCCCCGGCGAACAGAGATTGACAGGAGGCCCGCCCGGAGATAATATCAACCATGATGAAAAAACGGCTCGACATCAGAAAGACCAAGATAGTGGCCACGATAGGGCCATCATCGAGCTCCCCGGAGGCGGTGGAGGGGCTCGTAAGGGCCGGTGTGAACGTGGTGCGCCTCAACCTCTCCCACGGCTCGCGTCCATCCCACGAGAAGGCCGTTGCGGTCATAAGGGAGGTCTCCGCGCGCCTTAACCGGCCCGTGGCCATACTCCTCGACCTTCAGGGCCCCAAGATAAGGGTCGGCGCGCTCAAGGGCGGCAAGCCCGTGGAGCTGAAGGCGGGCGGCGCCATAACGCTGACCCCGGAGGAGATAGAGGGCGACGCGAGCAGGGTAACGGTCACGTACAAGGATCTGTACAGGGACGTAAGCGCCGGGGACAAGATACTCATAGACGACGGCCTCATAGAGGTCAGGGTGGAGGAGGTAAAGGGTACGGAGGTGGAGTGCGCTGTCGTCTACGGCGGGCTCCTGGGCGAGCACAAGGGTTTTAACCTGCCCGGCGTCAGCATAAGCGCGCCAGCGCTTACCGGAAAGGACATCGACGACATGGAGTTCGGCGTCCGGGCGGAGGTCGACTATATCGCCCTCTCCTTCGTAAGGAAGGCCGCCGACGTCTCCGAGCTCAAGGACAGGCTGCGCGGCATGCTCCACGGCAAGGGCAAGGAGATACCCGTCATAGCCAAGATAGAGAAGGCCGAGGCCATAGGCGACCTCGAGGCCATCATGGAGGAGTCCGACGGGATAATGATAGCGAGGGGGGACCTCGGCGTCGAGCTCTCGCCCGAGCGCGTGCCCGTGCTCCAGAAAAAGATTATCATGCAGGCAAACGAGGCGGGCAAGGTCGTCATAACGGCCACCCAGATGCTGGAGTCGATGATAAAGAACCCGCGGCCCACGAGGGCGGAGGCCTCCGACGTCGCCAACGCGGTCTTCGACGGCACCGACGCGCTCATGCTCTCCGGGGAGACCGCCGTCGGAAGCTACCCGGTAAAGGCCGTCGAGATGATGGTAAAGATAGCCGAGGAGGCCGAAGAGGCGGCGCTGGCGCAAAGGTACCTGCTGCGCAGGAAAGACCACCGCGAGACCGGCTCCTTTACGCAGGCCGTGGCGTTCGCGGCCCTTGCCGCATCGAGCGAGGTCGGCTCGAAGGCCGTGGTGGTCTTCAGCGAGAGCGGGGATACGGCGCGGGTGATGTCAAAGCTGCGCCCCACGGCCCCCATAGTCGCCTTCACCTCGCGGGAGCGCACGTGCAGGAGGCTCGCGCTCATATGGGGGGTGCAGCCGTTCCGGATAGACTACGGCGAGCACACCGACGAGATGATATGCAGGGGGGAGGCGGCGCTCCTCGACAACGGGCTCGCCCGGCTCGGGGACACCATCGTGATACTCTCGGGGACAAAGTTCGGCATGCGCGGGGCGACCAACATGATGAAGATAGACTGGATAGGCAGCGAGGAGTGCAGGCTGTACCTGAAGAAGGAGCCGGAGGGTACGAAGCCCTGACCCCGTTAGCAGTCTGTTATTCTGAACAACGCGAAGGATCTCTGGGTTGCAAAGTCTCTCCGGTCGCTTCGCCCCCTCGAAATGACGCTCATAAATCCCCCTCAATCCCCCTTTGGAAAAGGGGGAGGTTTTTCTCTGCGTCTCCTGTATCCGTCTGTTTCTTTGTTCTTAAAAACACACGGGTGATTGGAGCGAGCGGCGCTTTGGGAAGAGGCGGGTGAGCGCGCCGGGGTG
>JBHHYT010000040.1:0-20509 GCA_046757705.1 Thermodesulfobacteriota bacterium | reverse complement strand
CTCACTCGCTCATCCGAAGCCGCCTCTGCCCCGTTCGCGCGCCCCGCAAAAAAAAGGCCGCCCTCCTTGCGGAGGGCGGCCGAATCGTTCCTGTGGCGGGTGGGGCGCCGGGTTATTTGAACGGCGCCTTTATGGTTATGGCGTCTTCCCTGTTCGCGCCGACCGATACCATGAAGACCTTCACACCGGTCAACTTCTCCAGCCTCTTTATGTACGAGCGCGCGTTCTTCGGGAGCTTATCGAAGCTCTTGACACCGTTGGTGGGCTCCTTCCAGCCAGGCACCTCCTCGTAGACCGGCTCGCAGGCCGAGAGCACGCCGGCCTCGGTCGGGAAGTCGTCGATGAGCTCACCCTTGTATTTATAGCCGGTGCAGATCCTTATCCTGTCGAGGCTGTCGAGCACGTCGAGCTTGGTGAGCACGAGGCCGTCAAGGCCGTTGACCCTCGCGGAGTACCTGAGCGCCACGGCATCGAACCAGCCGCACCTGCGCGGCCTGCCGGTGGTAGCGCCGTACTCCTCTCCCTGCTCCCGGAGCCTGGCGGCCTCCTCGCCATCGAGCTCCGTGGGGAACGGGCCTTCGCCGACCCTTGTCACGTACGCCTTGGCGATGCCTATGACCCTGTCGATACGGGAGGGGCCGAAGCCGCTGCCGGTGGCGGCCTGCCCGGCCACGGTGTTGCTCGACGTGACGAACGGGTAGGTGCCGTGGTCGACGTCGAGGAGCGTGCCCTGCGCCCCCTCGAAGAGTATCCGCTTTTTGGCCCTCGCGGCCTTGTCGAGGAACATGGAGGTGTTCTTTATGAGCGGGGCGAGGGTCGCGGCAAAGCTCATGTACCTGTGGTATATCTCGTATATCTCGAAGCCCTCCTCGTGGAGGATGGTCCGTATGTAGTGGTTCTTCTCGAGCAGGTTGGCCTTGAGCTTGCGCCTGAAGGAATCCTCGTTGAGCAGGTCCCCGCACTTTATGCCCGACCTCGACACCTTGTCCTCGTAAGCGGGGCCTATGCCGCGCCCGGTGGTGCCTATCTTGTTCTCCCCGCGCAGCCTCTCCCTCGCGGCGTCGAGCTTCTTGTGGTAGGGCATTATCAGGTGGGCGTTCTTGCTTATGAGCAGGTCGCCGGGGTGGAACATCTTGCGAGACTTCAGGAAGTCTATCTCGCTTACCAGCACCTCGGGGTCCACCACCACGCCGTCGCCTATGACGCAGGCCTTGCCGGGATGGAGTATGCCGGAGGGGAGCAGGTGGAATATGTACTTCTCAGAGCCGACTATCACCGTATGGCCGGCGTTGTTGCCCCCCTGGAAACGCACCACGACATCGGAGTCCTCGGTGAGGATGTCGACTATCTTGCCCTTGCCCTCGTCGCCCCACTGGGCTCCTACTACAACCAGATTCTTTGCCATTTCGTAGTTCCTTAAAAATTTTTAAACGCCGTGGCCTGCCCTGCACGCAAAAAAGCGCCCGAGGGCCGCACGCCCCCTTCGCGTCCGTCTCCAGCATCCCCGTTGCCACTACGTCCCCCTGTCACCCCGTAGCCCAGAGCGCCCTTACCCCCCCCCCACACGCCATTCACGCCCCGTGGCCCAGGTGGGCCTACTTCCTTTCGAGCGCGGCGATGATGTTCTCGACGTCGAAGGCGAAGCCCGTGCCGCCACGGGGTAGCCGTATCTCGCCAGGAGTGTATCATATCTGCCGCCGCCAAGGATAGGTTTTCCTATGCCGGAGGCGAAGCCCTCGAAGATAATGCCCGTGTAGTAGTCGAAGCCCCTGACCTCGCCGAGGTCTATGGTTACGAGGTCCCTGAAACCCCTGTCGTTGATGATGTCCACTATGCGCTGGAGGTTGTCGAGGGACTCAATGGCGGCCGGGTCATTCGAGAACGAACGCGCCTTTGCTATGACCTCTTCCTCGCCGTAGAAGGTGGTGAGGTTCAGGAGAAGCTCCCTGTCCCCGACAGGAAGCGGGGCCGAGAGGGCGTCGAGCATTATCCCGAGCCCGGAGGTGTCCTTTATGGCGAGAGCGCCCTTGATCTGTGCGCGCTCCTGGTCGGTGACGTTGAGCCTGTCGAGCACGCCGCGCAGAAAGCCCACGTCCCCGATGTCTATCTTGAAGTCCTTGAGCCCGAGCCCGGAGAAGGCCTCTATGGCCATCACTATCATCTCGGCGTCCGCCTCGGCGGAGGGCTTGCCGGATATGTACTCGGCGCCTATCTGGAGGACCTCCCTGCTCCTGCCGTCGCGCGGCTCCTGATAACGGAGCACGTTCTCGTTGTAGCAGAGCTTGAGCGGCAGGGGTACGTCCCTCATACGGGTGGCCACCACGCGCGCTATCTGCGGGGTGATGTCCGGCCTTATGGCGACGACGCGGCCCGTGGACGGGTCTATGAACTTCAGGACCCGCTCCTTGAGGTTCTCTCCCATGCCGAGCGAGAGCACATCCACGTACTCGAGCAGCGGTGTTATCACCTTGCTGAAGCCGTACTTGCCGAAGACATCGAGTATGGCCGACTCCACGACGCCGATCTTGCGCGCCTCGTCGGGCAGTATGTCCCTTACCCCCTGCGGAAGCGTTATCGTATTATGGACTTTCATGCCTTCTTCCTTGCTCGCGGGGCGCTCTCGGGCCCGCGTCGGCCGCTAAAGCTCCACCACGTTTACGGAGATGATGTGCGGGAGCTTCAGGACCTTGTCGATGAGCCCCTTTGATAGCGGCGTGTCTATGTTCCAGACAGAGACGACCTCGCCGCCCACGTCGGAGCGCCCGAGGTGCAGCCTCGCTATGTTCACCTTGTTCTCGGCCAGGAGCGAGCCCACGTTGCCGATGACACCGGGCTTGTCCTCGTTATGGAGAAGGAGCAGGTTGCCTTCGGGCACGGCGTCGAGCAGGAACTTGTCTATCCTTACGATGCGCGGCTCCTTCTTGCCGAAGAGCGCGCCTTCCACTATGCTCTCCGTGTCCCTGGTCTTCACCTTTATCGTGATGGAGCTTGCGAAGTCGATGGCGCGCGAGCTCTTCACCTCCACTACCTTTATGCCCCTCTCCTTGGCCACCGACGGGGCGTTGACGAAGTTCACGTACAGGTCGAGCACCTGGTCGAGCAGGCCCTTGATGCAGGCTATGGTTATGGGGGCCACGTCGTAGTTGACCACCTCTCCGGTGTACTCGACGGCAATCTCCTCGACACCGCCCTTGAGTATCTGCCCCTGGAAGTTGCCGAGCTTCTCCCCGAGCGAGATGTACGCCCCGAGGGATGCGAGCAGCTCCGCGGGCACGGAGGGCACGTTCACGGCGTTCCTTATGGTGCCGTTTATGAGGTAGTCGGCCATCTGCTCGGCCACGGCCACGGCGACGCTCTCCTGCGCCTCCGCGGTGGAAGCGCCGAGGTGCGGGGTGAGTATCACCTCGTCGAGCGCGAGAAGCGGGTTGTCCGGCGCTGGCGGCTCCTGTTCGAATACGTCGAAGGCCGCGCCCGAGACTATCCCTTCCCTTACGGCTGCGGCGAGGTCGGCCTCGTTGACGATGCCGCCTCTGGCGCAGTTTATCAGCTTTACGCCCTTCTTCATCTTAGCGAACGCCTCGGCGTTGACGATGCCGCGCGTGTCGTTGGTAAGGGGGACGTGTATGGAGATGAAATCGCTCCTCTTGAAGAGCTCGTCCATGGAGACGAGCGCGATGCCGAGCTTGTCCGCGGCCTCGGCGGAGATGAACGGGTCGTAGGCTATGACGTTCATCCGCAGCCCCAGGGCGCGCGAGGCGACGACGCTGCCGATGTTGCCCACGCCGAGTATGCCGAGCGTCTTGTTCGTCATCTCGGTGCCCTGGAACTTCTTCTTCTCCCACTTGCCCGCCTTCATCGAGGCGGTGGCCTGCGGTATCTTCCTCGCAAGGGCCATCATCATGGACACGGCGTGCTCGGCCGTGGTGACGGTGTTGCCGCCGGGGGTGTTCATCACGACCACGCCCCTCTTGGTCGCGTAGGCGGTATCCACGTTGTCCACGCCGGTGCCCGCCCTGCCGATGACCTTGAGGTTCACCGCTGCGTCGAGTATCTCGGCGGTGACCTTGGTGGCGCTCCTTATGACGAGGCCGTGGTAGTCCTTTATCCTCTCCTTGAGCTCCTCGGGCTTAAGGCCCGTTGCAACGTCCACCGTAAGGCCGGGCGTGCTGTTGAAGACCTCGGCCGCCTTCGGGCTCATGCTGTCGCTTATCAGTATCTTCATCTTATTTATAACCCTCTGCAAGTATTTGCTCCGCCGCCGCGACTCCCTTGCCGTGCTCTACCTTTACGCCGAACTTCGCGAGCGCCATCTCTATGGCGGAGATTGATATTATTATGTCGAACGTGTCCACGTACCCGAGGTGCGCTATCCTGACTATCTTGCCCTTGAGGTGCTCCTGCCCGCCGGCGAGCGTAACACCCATGTCGTCGCGCAGGTACTTGACGAGCTTGGCGCCGTCGACGCCATCGGGGACGAATACGCCGGTGGCGGCGTTGGACGGGCTCTCGGGCGCAAGGGGCTTTAATCCGAGCGCGGCGGTGGCGGCGCGTGTGGCGCGCGCGAGCCTGTCGTGACGCGCGAAGGTGTTGGCCAGCCCCTCTTCCTTCAAGAGGGTGAGCGCCTCGCGCAGCCCCGTTATCAGGGAGACCGCCGGGGTGTACGCGCTGGTGTTGTTCGCCAGGTTCTTCCTCTCCTTCTTGAAGTCGAAGTAGAACTTCGGGCACTTCGCGGCATCCGCGAACTTCCACGCCTTCTCGCTCAGAGAGACGAAGGCGAGCCCCGGAGGGAGCATGAACGCCTTCTGCGAGCCGGAGACCATCACGTCGATGCCCCAGGCATCCATCGGCAGGTCGAAGACGCCGACGCCGGTTATGCCGTCGACCACCAGCAGGCAGTCCCTGTCCCTGGTAAGCGCGGCGAGCTCCTTTACCGGGTGGGCGACGGTCGTGGAGGTCTCGCTCGCCTGAACGAGCACGCCCTTTACGCCGGGATTCTCCCCGAGGAGCCTCTGTACGACGGCAACGTCAACGGCCTTGCCCCACTCCACCGTTATCCAGTGGACCTTGAGACCGTAAGCCTCGGATATCTTGCCCCACCTCTCGCCGAACTTGCCGCCGTTGACGACGATGACCTCGTCGCCGGGGGAAAAGAGGTTGACGATGGAGCCTTCCATGGCCCCGGTGCCGGAGGCGGCGAGCATCAGCACGTCCTGCTCCGTCTGGAATACGTATTTGAGAAGCTCCGCCGCCTCCCTGAATATCTGCGAGAACTGCGGTGTCCTGTGGTGGATCATGGGCCGGGCCATGGCCAGCAACGCGCGCTCGGGCACGGGTGTGGGGCCGGGCGCTAAAAGATATGTCTTTCTCATACTATTAATACGCCTCCTTGATAGATAATTTTAAAAACGCCTGTTTACTGGCGCTCAATTCAAGACCTCGACATAACCTGCTAAAACTAACAAAGACAACGGGGTCGAGTCAAGGGAAAACGGGGGTTTATCCGCCCGCCGTCCCCCCGCGCAAGGGGGGCGGCGCCGCCTTCGACCCCATAAGGCCGCCATCGGCCTCTGGCAATCTCCTCCATCTCCTTTCCTGGTTTTTTTGTGGCCCCAGGCAGGAAAAAAAACCGCCTGAGCCTGCTTACACCGCTCTTGCAAGCTGTGTAAAGCGCCCAGACGGTCGACATTTCACAAACCTTCCGCTCCCCGGTGGTGCGCCCACCTTAATTCCGTCAGTTACGGAAGGCCTTTGTTTTCTGGCATCATAGTATTCCTCTCGCCCGTTTTTGTCAAGGTTTTTTGCTCTCAAGGGGGGGACGGCCCGCGCCCCGGGGCCTGCATCGCGGCGAGGCCGAGGGTGACGATGGCCGGGCCCGCGCCGGGCAGGCGATCGAGGACATGGAAGGCCGTCAGGTTGGCCCCCTCCATGCCGGAGTTCCAAAAACAGGCCGAATATGTTATGATTTCTCCTATGACTATATGCTTTCACTGCAAGAAGGAGCTTGACGTGGGGCAGAGGCCGGGAAGGGGGGAGGGCTGCCCGCACTGCGGCTCGGACCTCAAGGTCTGCCTCAACTGCAGGTTCTACGACGTGAGGTCGTATAACGAATGCTGGGAGCCTTCGGCCGACAGGGTGGTCGAGAAGGACCGGGCCAACTTCTGCGAGTTCTTCGCCTTCGGGGACACGGGCGTGGACGCCTCGAAAGAGGAAGACCCGCTGCAGAGACTTAACGACCTCTTCAAATAGCGCCGTATTCTTTACGCAGGAGCGGCCCGCCCCCTTGATGGGGGCGCGCCTCTCGTGTCTTCCGGAGGCGGGCGAAGGGGCGGGCCTCGCGCCCCTCTCCCCTATCAGTTCAGTATGTCGATTATCGCCCTTTTTATCTCCGTTATGCTCGCGGGCTTTCTCAGGAACCTCAGGTTGTTCTCCTCGAAGAAAGCGGCGGTCTCCGGCAGAATTCGTCCGGTGAAGAAGATGAACCTCGATCCGATGCCGGGGTATCTTTCCACGGCCTTCCTGTACAGCTCCATACCGTTCATAACGGGCATATCAACGTCGCTTACAACGGCGGCGTAGTAGCTCTGCTCAAGCCTCTGGAACGCCTCCTCGCCGTTGCTTGCGCACTCCACGGAGCCCTCGCCGGAGAGGATGGCGCGGAACAGGTCGGTGATCATCTCCTCGTCGTCGACAACGAGTATCTTCTCCTTCCAGAGACAGGGCAGGCTTTTAAGCACCTCCAGGGATTCGCTGAACTCGGGGCGGCGTTCGAGGAACCGCTGTATCAGCCTGCGGTGTTTCTCTATCTCCACCGCCACGGGGATAAACTGGCTGAAACGGCGCTTGAGCGCGGTCATGACGTACATGAACAGGTCGTTCCATTCGGAGAACTCGGTGCGGACTATGCACTCCATGAGGCGTTCACGCGTAAGGGTGTTCGCCTCTATCTCGCACTCAACCGATTGAAAACGCTCTATAAGGTGGTCCGGCAGGTCCGGGTGGTTGTAGCGGGAAAGGGCCGGGGCCGAGTCTTCCTCGACAAGCTCCGCGGCCCTGCGCAGGGCCGCCTGGTGCTGCTTCTCCTCGAATTCGAGGCGCACGAGGAACTCGAATAATTCCTCATCATCGCCCTTGAAGAACCGGGCAGCGCTCGAATAGACGCTGCTCGCCTTGTCCTCTATATCGATAAGCCGGTCGATGGCCTTTCTCATGGGCGTCCTTTCCTGTTGGATAACCCATTATATCCCTTTACCGCCCGGAAGGTCAAGGGGCCGGCGCCGCGGCCCCTCCCCCGCCCGGCTTCCCCCCCATCAAGGGTATGGAATGTCGCTCCCCGTTATGGTATACTCACGGCATGGAAGCCACCATAACATCCATAAAGCAGTGGGTTTCTGACCCCGTTGTGGCCGCCGTGCTGGGCTTTATCGTCACGGGCACGGTCTTGAGGCTCGTCAGCCGCCTTATCAGCTCATCGCGCAGGAAGTAACCGGTGTGAAATGACGAAAGGGGCCGCGGCTCTGCCGCGGCCCCTTTTTTGCGTTTTCATGCCTTCACGCCCTTCCTCAGGCTCTCCTCGAAGTGTACGTTGACGTTGTCGAGGGCGCAGAAGCTGCCGCACATGGTGCAGGTATCCTCCTGCTCCGGGGCGCGGCTCGCGCGTATCTGTGCGGCCCTCTCCCCGAAGAGGCCGAGCTTGAACTGGTCTTCCCACCGCAGGTCCCTGCGCGCCTTGCCCATATCCATGTCCCTGCCCGTCCTGCCGAGCTTTACCATGTCGCCGACATGGGCCGCGACCCTCGCGGCCCGGACGCCTTCGACGACGTCCTCCCTGTTCGGGAGCGCGAGGTGTTCCGCCGGGGTCACGTAGCAGATGAGGTCCGCGCCGTACCTTGCCGCCTCGGCGGCCCCGATGGCGGCGCTTATGTGGTCGGCCCCGGCGGCGACGTCGGTGGTGAGCGGGCCGAGGACGTAGAACGGCGCATCGGCGCTCATCCTCTTCTGGAGCTTGACGTTCGCCTCTATGTCACCGAGCGGCAGGTGCCCCGGCCCCTCGCACATCATCTGGCAGCCCATCTCCTGGCCCGCCTCGGCAAGCTCGCAGTTTATCAGAAGCTCCTGCACCTGCGCCCTGTCGAGGCTGTCGTGCACCGCCCCGGCCCTCAGCCCGTTGCCGAGGCTCAGGACGCAGTCGTACTTCTTCAGTATCTCGACGACGCGGTCGAACCTCTCGTAGAGCGGGTTCTCCCTGCCGTTGGCGAGCATCCACCCGACCATGTACGAGCCCCCCCTGGAGACCAGCCCGCCGTAGCGGTACCCCTGCCTGTTGAGCCTCTCGATGGTGAGGCGGTTTATCCCGCAGTGCACGGCCATGAACGAGATGCCGTCGGCGCACTGTCTCTCGAGGACATCGAATAGCAGCTCCTCGGTGAGCTTGTTGGGGTCGTGGTACCTCTCGATGGCCTCCTTGAACGCCTGATAGAGCGGGACGCTGCCCACGGACAGCTCCGTGGATGCGAGCACCTCTTTCCTGATGGCGTCGAGGTCCCCGCCCACCGACAGCTCCATCAGGGTGTCCGCCCCGGCCTCCTCGGCGGCGCGGGCCTTCTCTACCTCCGCGCCCACATCGACTATGTCCGAAGAGGTGCCTATGCTCGCGTTTACCTTTGTCCTCAAGCCCTGGCCTATGCCGACCAGACGCGCCGGGCGCCCCGTGTTGTTCGGTATCACGACCTTGCCCTCGGCCACCATCTGCCTTATGTAAAGGGCGGGCTTGTTCTCGGAGGCGGCGACCGCCTCCATCTCCGCCGTGGTTATCCCCTGCCTTGCGTACTCTATCTGCGTCATCTTACGGCCTCCTTTGGAGTTGGAAATACCGGAAATAAAAAAACCCCGGAGCTGAAAGCTCCGAGGACAGTACCCTGCTCATGCCTCAGTAAAATTGTCCCAAAGGCCGCGGAGGCCTTTGACGGGACCTCCCAGTCCACGAGAAGGTCTCCGAGCAAGCGCCCCCGCGCAATGAGGGCGCTACCACATCCCAGGCAGGTCTTCTGGCTTCCGGATCTCCCTACGGGCCAACCTTCCCGGGGTTTGAGCCCCAGTGGCGTCGTTGGCCTTCGTCCCCGGTCACAGCGGCGGGTCCGCTCCCGAATCGGGCCTTTGCCGGCCCTCACGGGATTCCCTATTAAGCATATGCAGCGCCTGAGCTATATTCACCCGAAATGATAGAAGAGAACCGCCCCCAAGTCAATGATTATTTCTGCGCCCGGCGCGTATGCGCCGGGCGCGGACCCTCTCCCGAACCTTCCGTACACCCCTTTGACGCCCCCGGACGGGGGCCGGGAGCCCCGCCGGCGCGCCGGTACGCCGTGTTGACAGGGGCCTGTTTTTTTGTTACTTTTTTACCTGCGGGACCCCGGCCGCCGGAGCGGCGAAAGGGCGGGGGCCCGCCTTGCCCGAGAGACATAAATCAGCAAAAATCCATGGTACGACCGGCCCCTGCCCGAGCTCGGAGGACTTCTTCTGCTGGCCGGCGAAGATGCCCATCTATCTGCCGTGGGGCTGTAGAGGAAGAATGGAAAGACGCGTTCAGGACATGAGAAGGGACTTCTGCTTCGAGGGCGTTGCCCTCAAGAACCTCGTCAACGCCGGCGAAGAGGAGAAGAGGGCGGTGCTCGGCTGGCGCAACAGCACCGAGGTGAGCAGGTGGTTGTACTCCGCCCACGCAATCTCGTGGGAGGAGCACACAGGCTTCATCGAGGGGCTCAAGAAGGACTCCAGGAACTTCTACTGGCTCGTCGCCCTCGAAGGCGGCCAACGCCTCGGCGTCGTCTCCCTGAACCGGGTGGACGCGGCCAACGGCAACGCATATCTCGGCCTGTACGCCAACCCGTCGCGCACGGGCGCGGGGCGCACCCTGATGGGGTGCATAAAGAGACTGGCCTTCGAGGAAGCGGGGCTCCATACGTTGAAGCTCGAGGTTATCGAGTCCAACGAGCGGGCGCTGCGTTTCTACGCGAAGGCGGGCTTTACCGAGGAAGGGCGCTTGAGGGAGTTCGTCTCGAAGGAGGGCCGTAGGATGGACGTCATCATAATGGGCATCGTAAAGGAAGAAGGCACCAATGGGGTTTAAGATAGGAGACAGGCAGGTAGGCGGCCCGGCCCCGGCCCTTCTGGTGGCCGAGCTTTCCGCCAACCACGGCCACGACATCGGCATCGCCATCAGGACCATCGAGGCGGCCAGGGACGCCGGTGCCGACGCGGTGAAGGTGCAGACATATACCCCGGATACCATGACCATAGACTGCGGCGACGAGCCGTTCAGGATAGGGCATGGCACGCTGTGGGACGGCAGGACCCTCTACGAGCTTTACGCCGAGGCGCACATGCCGTGGCAGTGGCAGCCCCGGCTCAAGAAGACCGCCGAGGAGCTCGGCCTCCTATTCTTCTCCTCCCCGTTCGACAGGTCGTCGGCCGACTTCCTCGAATCCATCGGCACGCCCGCCTACAAGATAGCCTCTTTCGAGATAACCGACACGCCGCTCATAGAGTACGTCGCGGGAAAAGGCAAGCCCGTCATCATATCGACCGGCATAGCCGGAAGGCACGACATCGAGGAGGCGCTGGCCGCGTGCAGGAGGGCCGGCAACGACCGCATCGCCCTGCTTAAATGCACCTCCGCGTATCCCGCGCCCCTGAAGGAGATGAACCTGCTGACCATGCCGGATATGGCAAGGAGGTTCGATGTCGTCGTCGGCCTCTCAGACCACGGCGCAAGCCCCTCGGTGCCCGTGGCCTCGGTCGCGCTAGGAGCGAAGATAATCGAGAAGCACTTCATCATGGACCGCTCCATAGGCGGCCCGGACGCCTCATTCTCGCTCGACCCGGGCGAGTTCAAGGCGATGGCCAGGGGCGTCAGGGAGGCGGAGGAGGCGCTCGGCGAGGTGACCTACGAGATGAGCGAGGCGGTAATGCGGCACCGCAGGTTCTCAAGGTCGCTCTTCGCCGTAAAGGATATCAGCAAAGGCGAGCCCTTCACCGAGGAGAACGTGCGGTCGATAAGGCCGGGCGACGGCCTGCACCCGGGGCGCATGAAGGACCTGCTCGGCAGGAAGGCCGCAAGGGAGATAAAAAGGGGCGAGCCGATGAGCATGGAGATGGCCGAATGACGCCCGGGGCCGTAAAGGCGGCACGCGGATGAAGACCGTCGTGATAGTTCAGGCGCGGATGACCTCCACGAGGCTGCCGGGCAAGGTCATGAAGGAGGTGCTCGGCAGGCCGCTGCTCTCATACCAGATAGAGAGGCTCAGGCGCATTACCTCCCCCTGCGAGCTGGTGGTGGCGACGACCACCAACGAGGCCGATGAGCCCATCGCTGGGCTCTGCGCCGGGCTCTCCGTTCCCGTCTTCAGGGGCCCGGAAGATGACGTGCTATCGCGGTACTACCACGCCGCGCACGAGCACGGGGCGGGGACGGTCGTGCGGCTTACATCCGACTGCCCGCTCATAGACCCGGCCATAGTGGACAGGGCGATAGCCTTCTACGCCGTCCACAACGCCGGGTACGACTACGTCTCCAACTGCTTGAAGCGCACCTACCCGCGAGGCATGGACACCGAGGTCTTCTCCTTCGGGGCGCTGGAGACGGCGTTCAAGGAGGCGTCCGAGGCGCACCACCGCGAGCACGTCACGTCATACATATACGCACACCCGGAGCGCTTCAGGCTGGCGAACGTGGCCTGCGCGCAGGACCTGAGCCGACACCGCTGGACGGTGGACACCCCCGAGGACCTTCGGTTGATAAGGAGGATAATAGAGGCGTTGTACCCGGCCATGCCGGAGTTCACCATGGAGGACGTCCTTGGGTTGTTCGAGAGGGATGAAAAGCTCTTTCTCGTAAACGCGCACGTGGAGCAGAAAAAGACGGGCGGGTGAGCCCAACCGGCATTTACCCCGCGCCCATCCCATCGGGGGACTCACACATCTCCTCGTTTCCCCAATCCGCATGGAATAACGCTCCGCCCATCCTAACTTATTCACTCATGTGTATTTTTCAAGCAATACCATAAGAAACCTTCCAGAAAAAGAAAAAGCCCCTTGAATCTTTCGATTCAAGGGGCTTCATTATGGTGGGCCGCGTAGGGCTCGAACCTACGACCCGCTGATTAAGAGTCAGCTGCTCTACCAACTGAGCTAGCGGCCCGTCTGTATGTAAAGAACTCTCAGCCCGTGGGCTGAAGCGATGATTGATAAGGACCGTTTCAAGGCCATCCGGCCACGGCGAACCCCGAATCCCCTATTTCCCCATGCTACCCTAAGGATACTCCCCAGTCCCCCTGACCCGGGGCGGCCTGCATGCCCCCTGCTTGCCCCCTGTGTCCCTCTGCCCCCTTGAACCCTTTGCCCCCTCCCGCTCCGGCACGGCATGAATGGCGCGCCTGAGAGGATTCGAACCTCCGACCCTCGGCTTCGGAGGCCGATGCTCTATCCACTGAGCTACAGGCGCAAGAACCGAATCAGTTAACGTTAACAAAAAAATGTTTTGTTTGTCAAGCTCTACGATTTGAATGGCGCCCTTTTATTATAACACAAGCGGGATTTGCCGCTCAAGCGGGACTTTAAGGGGCAAAAAGGGGGTCAGAAGGTCATCACCTGTCCGCCCTCGGCCACCCAGCGCGCCAGGTCCAGGGTCTTGCCCACGACGGCCCCTTCCACGAAGTCGTCCTGCGTGAGCCCCCGGGCGTTGGTGCAGGTAAGGCATGAGCGCACCTCCACCCCCCTGTCGATGAGGGCCTTGAGCATATCCCCGATGTTGTAGAACCCCTTTGGCGGGCTCTGCCCCTTCTTGGCGGCGGTGATGCTGTCCGCGTAGAGGAATATCCTTACCTTCGTATCCGTGGAGAGAAGCGCCTGCGAAAGCCGCAACGCGTTCCAGACCTTCTCGTTGCCGTAGGGCGCGTCCTGAAGCACTATGGTCACCGGTATCGTCATTTTCAAAAGCTCCTTTCATGATTGGAATAACCGTATGATTACGGAATCCGCGGGGCTTGTCAAGCCGGGTTTTACGCAAAGCTCGCCTTTGTGAAGACGCTTTACACCGGGGGCTGAAAACTGATAATATCGAGGGATGAAACCGAAAAAGGAGAAAGAGAAGTACGGCGCAAGGGCCGTAAAGAAGGCGCGCCTTACCGCCTGGGAGAACCCCAACCCGGAGAGGGACTATACGATCGAGATAACCTTCCCGGAGTTCACCTGCGTCTGCCCGCGCTCCGGATACCCGGATTTTGCCACCATAAGGCTCGTCTACACGCCGGACAAGAAGGTCGTGGAGCTCAAGTCGTTCAAGCTCTACCTGAACTCGTACAGGGACAGGGCGATCTCCCACGAGGAGGCCACGAACCTGATATTCTCGGAGATCGAGAAGGCGATCAAGCCGAGGAGGATGGAGGTGACAGGGGACTTCAACGTGCGCGGCAACGTAAAGACGGTTATAAGGGTGAGCATGTAGGGGCGTCCTCGCCGGAGAGACGGGGGGAGAGACGGGGGGAGAAACTGGGGATTCTCGAAGGACTCCGGGTGGTCAGCCAGACCTGCCCTTGAAGAGCGTCTTGTCGAGACCGTACCTGTCGAGCTGGCGGCTGACTGTGCGGGTGGACACGCCCATCAACTCGGCCACGCGGTTTATCTGCCCCTGCTCCCGCCTCATGTAGTCCACGAGATAGGTCTTCTCGAGCTCGGCCGCGACGTCCTCTTTGGCCTTCAGGTAGCCGAGCCTGCCCGGCAGCTCTGTGAACATCTTAGTGAAGCCGCGGTCGGTCTCGAGCCTCGATATCCTGTCTATCCACATCCTCGGGTTCGTAAGCACCGTCCTCTCGATGGCGTTCTTGAGCTCGCGGACGTTGCCCGGCCACGTGTGCTCGAGGAGCTGCTCGACGGCCGAAGGCGCGAAGCCCTCTATCTTCTTGTTGTACCGTTTCTTGAAGGCGTCGAGGAAGTGCTCGGCGAGGGTGAGTATGTCCTCCTCGCGCTCCCTGAGCGGCGGCAGGTCTATCTGTACGACGTTGAGCCTGTAGTAGAGGTCCTCGCGGAAACGTTCGGCCCTGACCCCCTCTTCGAGGTCGCGGTTGGTGGCGGCGAGCACCCTCGCGCCAAGCTTTATCTGCTTGGTCCCGCCCACGCGCTCGAACTCCTTCTCCTGCAGGACGCGCAGGAGCTTCGCCTGTATCTCGAGCGAGGTGTCCCCGACCTCGTCGAGGAAGACGGTGCCCGCTCCGGCGCTCTCGAGCTTGCCCGCCTTCATGGCGTGCGCCCCTGTAAAGGAGCCCTTCTCGTGGCCGAAGAGCTCGCTCTCGAGGAGCGTATGCTGTATGGCCGTGCAGCTTATGGGGATGAAAGGCGCCTGTTTCCTGTCGCTCGCATCGTGTATGGCGCGTGCCACGAGCTCCTTGCCCGTGCCGGTCTCACCCCTTATGATAACGGTCGTATCCGTGCCCGCCACCGAGTTTATCAGGTCGTAGACCTCGAGCATCTTCTTGCTCTTGCCCACCATGGCGTGGAAAGACTCGGCGCTCTCGAGCCGCCTTCTGAGGGAGACCACCTCGTTGGCGAGGTCCTGCTTCTCGAATACCTTCTTGACCCTTACGGCCAGCTCCTTGCCGCTTACGGGCTTGCAGAGGAAGTCGCTTGCACCGGCCTTCATCACGTTGACCGCCGTGTCCACGTCGCCGTAGCCCGTAAGGACGACAACGGGCACCGGCCTCTTCCTGTTCTGCGACGCATCGAGTATCTTCGTGCCGTCCATCACCGGCATGCGTATGTCGGTGATCACGAGGTCTATGTCCCCGACGGCGTCGAGCGTCTGCAGGGCGTGCGGCGCACTGGTGAATGTGGCCACGGTGTAGCCCTCTTTTTCGAGGATCTCCGCGATGTCGAGTATTATCTTTTCGTCGTCATCGACGACCATTATCTTCTTCATCCCAAAAACCGTCCGGCTTGATGGTTATATCCTATATACTACTACATATCGTCGAAAACAGGAAATACCTTAGCTCTAAAAGCCTTCCGCTGTTACATTTTTTGAAATACGGCGTTTCAAGGCCCGCACCGGCTGGTAAAGAAGACAATCGAAAGTAAAAGCGGGCCGTTTTCGGAGGGTGGCGCCACGCAAAGGCAGGAGGTCGACCTTCACCTCCGCCCCGGCGTGGGCCCGGGCCATGGGGCGAGGATGCGGGATGGGATTTTGAGGGGGGGGGGACTGGGGATGGGGGGGTGTGGGAGTGGTGAACGGCCCTACAGGGTCCCGGTATCCGTCATCACCCTTACGAGCTCTTTTATCATGAAGGGCTTGTCAAGGTGCCTGCACCCGCTCTCCAGTATGAACGTACGGGTAGAGGGGGTCTCCGTGTCTCCGGTTATGAATATCACGCGGCCGGCGAGCCGCGGCATCAGGTTATTGAGGTGCTTGAAAAACTCCATGCCGTTCATCCCTGGCATCTCTATGTCGAGCAGGATTACGTCGTAGTCCCTCTCTGCTATGCACGCAAGGGCTTCCGTGCCGTTGCCCACGACGTCGAGCGCGGAGACGACCGGACTGAGCACCTCCTTTATCACGTCGCCGACTATCTCGTCGTCGTCGACCATAAGCACGGTCATGCCCGCCAGGGGCTTGCAGTCGTCGAGCAACACTATCCGCACACCTCCATCTCATGTTCGCTCACAAGGCTCAAGAGGTCCTCCCTCGTGAAGGGCTTGGCGAGGTAACCGCACCCCGTAAGCTTTATAAAAGACTGCGTGGACTCGTTCTCCGTATCTCCCGTGATAAAGAAGACCCTCTCGGCGAGGTAGGGCTTTATCTCCCTTATCTTCCCGTACAGCTCCATGCCGTTCATCCCCGGCATCTTTATGTCGAGCAGAACAACGTCGTAGTCCCTGTCCATTATCCGCGCCAGGGCGCTCGCCCCGTCGGGCAGGCCCTCTACGTCCGCGACGCTGGGGCCGATTATCTCCATTATGGCCGAGCGCGTCGTCTCCTCGTCGTCCACGACTATGACGGATTTGCCCGCCAGGCACGAATGGTCCGCAACGGCCTTCTCGGGCGCGCGGTCCTCCTTGCGCCTCTTCCCGCTGTGCAGAAGGGTGATGGTAAAGGTGGTGCCCTCCTTCGAACTTGCCACGGCGATGTTGCCGCCCATGCCCTCTATTATCCTGCGGCTGACGCTCAGGCCGAGGCCCGTGCCCTTGCCCACGTCCTTGGTCGTAAAGAACGGGTCGAATATCCTGTCTATCACCTCTTCCGGTATGCCGGGGCCGTCGTCGGAGACCTCCATCATCACTGTGCCGCCCGCCAGCAGCTCCGTGCGGATGCGGACCCTCGAGCCCTTGGCGCTCTCCTCTATGGCGTCCTTGGCGTTGTGCAGCAGGTTTATCATCACCTGCTGGAAGAGGTTCCGGTTGCACCTGACCGTCATGGCGCGCCTGTCGAGGTCGAGCTCGATCTTTATGTTCGCCACGCTGAGCTGGTGGCCGAGTATGTCGACTATCTTGCCCACGACCTTGTTCACGTCCGTGTCCTCGACCTCGGTCGTCTGCTCGCGGGCGAATATCAGCAGGTCCTTCACGATGTTCTTTATCCTGAAGACCCCGTCCTTGAGTTTATAGAGCCTCTTCTTCCCTTTCTCGTCGATACCGTCGTTGAGCAGCTCGAGGTTGGCGAGCAGCACCTGCAGGGGGTTGTTGACCTCGTGGGCGATGCCTGCGGCCATCTCCCCGAGCGCGGCGAGCTTGCTCGAGAGCATGACCCTTTTCTGTATGAGCCTGTCCTCCGTGACGTCCTTGGCCGTAACCACGAAGCCGCCTTTCCTGCTGGCGCCGCTCTTCAAGCTGTTTACGGAGACCTGCAGGACGCGACCGTTGGCGCTTTTCATCTCATCCGTGTACACCGTCCCCTCCCGCTCCGGGCCGAACCCTTTGACCTTGTCGATGAGCTTCGAGAACTGGCAGGCATCCGACGGGCTTACCGTACAGTTCCCCACACAGTTGGACCCGGTGCGCGAGCACTCGAAGCTGTATTTGCAGAACGAGCCCACGAGCTCCATCCCCTTCTTGTTTATAGAGGTCGCGCGCCCCTTCCCGTCCACGAGGTAGACCCCCTCGGCCATGCTCGACAGTATGTCAGCAAGCTGTCTCTGCTCGGCGTTTATGTGCGCCAGGAGCCTCTGGATGATCATGCTCGTCTGCCCGACCATCGACTCGAAGAGCCTGGAACCGGCCGAGATGTCCGCGTCGGCAAGGAGCATCACCATGCCCACCGGCTCGCCGTAGAAGGTAATGGGCAACGCGACCTCGTTGGACGCCGCCGCGCCCCGCCCCGGCCCGCCCCCTTCGGTCCCTATCACCGAGACCCCGAGCCTGCTGCCTATCTTGTCCACGGGGAAGTCCTTGCAATGGCTCAATGCCATGCCGACGGCCTTGTGCGTGATCTCCTCGGCATCATCGGCCGAAAGCGCCCCCGTGGCGGAGTATATCCTGCCGTCGGAGTAGTCCTGGTAATCGAGCACATAGGCCCCCACGTCGAAGGGAACGGCGGTCTTCAATATCGTAAAGAAGCTCTCCATGAGCGTGGGGACGTCGAATATGCCGGAGGCGGCGTTGGTGAACCTGTAGTGCACGGAGAGCTGGGTCTCCTTCGAGCCCATCTCGTCGGCAACCAACTTATGGAGGCTGTTGAACCTCTCGGCCAGAACGCCAAGCTCGTCTTTCCTGTTGAGGATGAAAGGCCCTGCGTCGTCGCCCTTCTCGATCTTGCCGATGTGCATCTCGAACTTCTTGAGCGGCAGGATGACGAGCCTGCTGAGAAAGAACATCAGCAGGGTGAAGGAGCCGAGCATGCCGCCCCAGAGCAGCGGGCTGGTGCCGACGGCGTATGCCTCGTTGAACCCCTCTCTCTGGAACTCGTGCAGGAAGACGTACGCCACTATCGGGAGAATGAGGAAGAAGCCGGACAAGAGGGCTATCTTGAGACCGAGTATGCTGCAGTAACCCCTGAGCAGGCACGCCGAACTGTGCAAATTTTTGAAAAAACCGCCTCTTTCCCGCATATCCCCTCTCCTGTTATGACCCCCGGTGAAACCTCCCGGACCTTACGCCGCGGCCCGCCCCGCCCTATGCCCCTTGTCCTCGACCAGCTTGAGCTCCGGCGCGGTCCTTTCGGCAGCGGCTATCCTGAACCCGCTTACAAGCTCCTTGAGCTCGGTGGCGAGGCGCGCCATATCCTCCGCCTCCCTGGAGACCTCCGAGATGGCGGAGACGCTCGCCTTCGCGACCCCGGCTATAGAATCCATGCTCTGGGTTATCTCGTCGGTGGTAGCGCTCTGCTCTTCGGAGGCCGTGGCGATCTGCCTTATCATGTCCGTGACGCCCTCCACGCCTGCGACTATCTGCCCGAGCGCCTCTCCGGTGTCGTTGGCGAGCTTTACGCCATTTTCCACCTTCACGGCGCCATCGCCCATGGCGTCGACGGCCTTGCCCGTCTCCTCCTGGATGGCGTTTATCATGCCGCTTATCTCCTTTGTCGCCTTTGTCGTCCTCTCGGCGAGCCTCCTGACCTCGTCGGCGACCACGGCAAAACCGCGGCCCTGCTCGCCGGCGCGCGCGGCCTCTATGGCGGCGTTGAGCGCAAGGAGATTGGTCTGGTCGGCTATGTCGTTTATAACGGATACGATTGTACCTATCTCTTCGGAGCTTTTTCCGAGTTTTTGAATTGTTTCCGCCGTAACGGAGGTCGACTCCGCGACGTCCTCCATGGCCGAGAGGGTCTGGGAGACGACCTCACCCCCGTTGGAGGCTATGGACTGGGCGTTGCGGGCGGACTCCGATGCCTGCTGGGAGTTTCTGGCGACCTCTACGACCGTGGCGTTCATCTCCTCCATGGCCGTTGCCACCTGCGCGGTCTGGCCGGACTGTCTGTCGGCCCCTTCGGATATCTCCGTGCTCGATGCGGAGAGCTGCACCGAGGCCGCGGCCAGCTGGTTGGAGGAGTCGGTTATGCGCCCGATGACGCCGCTCATCTGCTCGGCCATCTCGTCCACGCTCCTGCCGAGCCCCACGACCTCGTCGTCGAGCTCGCGGCCGAGGATCCTTACCCTGATACCGGCCCTGCGTGTAAGGTCGCCCCTTGCGAAATCCTCGACAGTCTCCTTTATCCTCATTATCGGCTTTATGACCTGGCTTCCGGTCGACCAGAGGAAGAAGGCGGCTATGACCGCCGAGACGAGGGCGGAGACGGCCATTATGATGATGCCGTTTACGGCCGAGCCCTTCGCCTTGGTGATGAACATCTTGGTGAGCCCGTCGGCGCTCTTTATGATCCCGGGGGTGGACTCGTTGATAAGGTGCTCCATCTGCACCCTGTAGGCGTCCCTCGCGGCGACCGTCTTTGATATCTGGGCCTTCCTCGCGTCCCACATCCGCTCGACATCCTCTATCGCGGCTGCAAGCGCCTTGCCTTTCGCCCCGGCGCCGAACGCCCCGGAGACCCCGGCCTTTATGCCGCCCAGGTTCTTCTCGAACGCCGCGACCGTGTCGCCAAGCGACCTGCCGACCAGCTCCACCTTGTCGTAGGTGACGAGGTAGCGTTCGAGGAAGTAGCTCATCTTCACCGTCAGCATGCGCAGGAACCCGGAGGCGTTTATGAACTTCACGTAGGCCGGGTCCTTGAGCCCCTCTATAGAGCCTATCATGACATTGAGCTTCGCCACCATCGGGAATGTGGAGTCCTCCACCTCTGCCATGTGGACCCTCAGGCTGTCCCCGGCCTCCATGGCGTTGTCGAACTGAGAGCCCATCGCCTTCCACTTCCCGTCCACGGCGTCAAGCTGCGCGAGCAGGTCCGCGTCGGTTATGGCGGGCAGGTCGCCCGCGCCCTTGCGCAGGCTCTCTATCACGGCGCCGAACTCGGCCTTCCTGTCGTCAAAGGTCTTTTTAAGCCTCTGGTCGCCTGTGATTATGTGCCTGTTCAATATCTCGGTAATCTCGCCGGCGCGCTTCCTCAGGGAGCCGGCCACGTCCTCCTGTATGTACTTCTCGCTCATGCCCCCGACCAGCAGGTATATGACAGGTATCTGGGCTATGAAGAGGACCAGTAGAAAAAGATAACTTCCCATAAACCGCGTTTTGACAGACTGTAGATTCATGACACTCTCCTCTTTTAAGCGGATTTGTTGTTCGCGGGCTCTATAAACAGCAACAAGCGTGCCAAACCCGTGAGGAGCACCCTTGCGAAACGCGCCGAAGGGGCGGTCTGCGCCGGAACCATTTGTTTTGTCTATGATTTTATTTCTACTGGCGGGGCTGCCCCCGCCGGGGGCGTATCGGGAAGAGCGCCAGGGAGGCCTATCGGAGGTACTGGGAATTCAGACACCGGTGTCCAGATGCGACAGGGATGTCCGAGTTTCAGGGGGGGGTCGGGGGAATCGGCAGGATGTTTTTAGTCTTCAAAAATATACAGGGTGATTAGAGC
>JBHHYT010000039.1:0-20551 GCA_046757705.1 Thermodesulfobacteriota bacterium | reverse complement strand
CTGCCCGGCGGGCTTTGCACCATGGCCGGCCCCCTTGCCGCCCCCCTTGCCGGCGAGCTTCCCGTTACCGGCCCCCTTGCCGGGGTGGGTATGGCCCACGTCGAAGAGGTCTTTATGGGCGGCCGCCTTTTTTTCAACGGGCAAAAGCCCCCTGAGCATGGAGCGCGCACGGTCTTCGGCGATATCGAGCTTTTTTATCGTCTTTTGGATATCGAGAGAAACAGCGAGTTCTTCAAGGAACCGCTTGAGCAGACCAGTGTCCCTTGAAGGCATAATCTCAGATGGCCTCTAACTCGCCCTGATCTTCAGCGTAAAGGATCCTGTGGCAGTGAGGGCAGTTGATAATCTCTTCAACCCCTTTTTGGAGCTGTATGTATACCTGAGGGGGGATGTGTATGTAGCAGCCCTGGCATGTCTCGTCCTTTACGACCGCCATCGCAAGACCGCCTCTTCTCGACCTTATCATCTCGTACTTCTTGAGTATGTCGGGGCGTACTTCCTTCTTTATGGAGTCCCTCTGGCGGAGCTTCTCTTCGAGGGTCTCTTTCCAGCCGGCTCTTTTCTCCTCCATCTCGGAGGTAAGCCTGGCTATCATCTCTTTTTTTTCCTCAAGCCGGGCCTGCTCGGCCGACAGCCTTTCCTCTTTTTCCGCGACGCGGGAGACGAGGTTGCCCTTCTCCTGCTCGTTCTGCTTGTTCGCCCTGTTCGCGGCGCTTATCTCGCGGTTCAGGGCGTTCATCTCCCTGGAGTTCTTTATGTCGTTAAGACGCCCCTCGTCCTTCTTTATCTTCTCGGCGTTCTCGCTCGTCCTCTCGTCTATGGCGTTTATCAGCCCCTGCAACTCCTCTATCTCGGCGCTTACGGCATCCACCGCCTGTTGCAGCCCGCTCGACTCCGATGTGGCGGCATCTATCTCAGCGGTGTACCTCTTCTCCTCATCCTCTACCGACCTTATCTCGATGTCGAACCTTTGAATCTGCTCCAAGACCTTGATAGTATTACGCAAAAAAGCCTCCTGAAGAACTTTTGAACCCGAAACGCCTTGCAATGCCCGCGTGCATCCGGCGCTTATGGCCCTATTTTTTTTACCGCCTCTGTTAAAGATATAATTATGGTGGGCCCACCTGGACTCGAACCAGGGACCGACCGGTTATGAGCCGGTGGCTCTTCCAACTGAGCTATGGGCCCTCGAGGCATGAAAAACGATTGACAAAAAACCCGGCCCCGCAAGCCACAGGCCGTTGACCCGTAAAGGTCGTCCGCGGATGTCTTATTGTATGAAATCGATGTGTGGTTTGTCAAGGCGTTTTAAATTTTGTCAGATATTTTCGCAAGCCATGATATACTGTCCGCGGAAATGCCTGCTACAGAAGACAAAATCCTGGGGATCTATAAAGCAATTATCTGTTATAAATCCGCCTCATGGAAGAGAAGAGAAGAGCAGGATGCGACTCCGAAATACGGCGCTGCTTACAGGAACACGGCCGCAAGCCATCAAAAGGTAAAAAACGCACGCGATGAAACGAAAAGTCCATATCGTACTGCCCGCCTATAACGAGGAGAACAACCTGGGCAAGCTTCTCGATTCCATCCATGAAACGCTGGTCGATGCCGGCCTGTCGTACCAGGTGATCGTGGTGGATGACGGCAGCTCCGACAGGACCGGGGAGATAGCCCGAGAGCGCTCCGCCAGCATGCCGATAATGATAAAGAGGCACGAGGTCAACCTCGGACTGGGCGCCACCATCAGGGACGGCCTCTACGCGGCGGCCGAACAGGCGGCAGCGCGTGACATCATCATTACCATGGACGCCGACGACACCCACACGCCCGGCCTGATACTGAGGATGGTGAGAATGATCTCCGAAGGGCACGATATCGTTATCGCTTCGCGCTATCAGCCGGGTGCAAGGACGATAGGGGTCCCGGTCATACGGCGGTTCTTGAGCTTTGCCGCCTCCACGCTCTTCCGCACGCTCTTACCGATACCCGGGGTCAAGGACTTCACATGCGGCTACCGGGCCTACCGCTCCGAGGTGATCAAGGACGCTATCGCCCGATACGGTGAAAGTTTTTTGGACCAGGACGGCTTTCAGTGCATGGTGGACATCTTGTTGAAGCTCAGAAAGATGGACTTCATCTTCGGGGAAGTGCCCATCATCCTTCGCTATGACTTCAAGGAAGGGGCCAGCAAGATGAACCTGTTCCTGACGTCCAGAAAAACGATTCAACTGATATTCAAGAGAATGATAGGTGCATAGAGATCGGTGAATAACCCGACATTCGAAAAAGAATACTTTGAAAAATATTACACCGATTACGAACGCCAGAATTCCGCCAAAAAGCTGGACTTCTATCGTAGATTGGTTGAAGGTGCCGCTGGCGGAAAAACAGACCCGAGTATCCTGGAGATAGGATGCGCCTTTGGGAAGTTCCTCCCTTTGCTGGGTGCCGGATGGCATAAATACGGAATGGACGTAAGCGAGTTTGCGATCGGGCAGGCGCGTATAAGGGCCCCGGAGGCTAAATTCGCTGTCTCCGCCATGCCCCATATCCCTTTCAAGGAGACCTTTGACGTAATTGCCGCCTTTGATGTCCTTGAGCATGTCCCCTGCCTTGAAGAGGTTATCGCATCGGTCAAAGCGAGGCTTGCCCCTTCCGGGCACTTCATCTTTGTCGTTCCTGTGTACGACAGCGTCACAGGCCCCTTGATCCATCTTCTGGACCGGGACATCACGCACATCCACAAAAAATCACGCCGTTTCTGGCTGGACTGGGCCGGGGCACACTTCGAGATAAGCGACTGGTGGGGTATATACAGGTATCTATTCCCTTTCGGTTATCACCTGCACAAACCGACAAAAATTTTCCGGCATTTCACTCCGGCGATAGCTGTAGTGGCACGCGCCAAGCCGGAGCCCCGGTAAAACCTGATGGGCTGGAGTTCAATGGATGAGTGATCACAAGGACAGGGATATACCGCTGCTGCTCAAGACGGAATGGGCCGCAGGGGTAGTCCTTACACTGCTTATACTCTATCTTCATTACGTCTTCATGCAAAACGCCGGCGGCTTGTGGCGTGACGAGGTCCACAGCGTTCAATTGGCCACGATGCCTTCGCTGTCATCGCTGTGGGCTGCCATGAGGTTCGACTCCTTCCCCATACTCTTTACGCTGGTTGTACGCCTTTGGGCAGGCATCGGCTGGGGCGAGACCGACACAGGGCTCAGGTTATTGGGCCTGCTCGCCGGGTCTTCGATTATCGGGGCCGCCTGGCTCAATGCGCGGCTCATCCGCCGCTCAACCCCGATCATATTCCTGTTCCTCTTTGGGTTCAGCTCGCTTACCATCCGGTTCGGCGATTCCATTCGGCCTTATGGCCTCGGGATCATGCTCATCTTGCTTGCATCGGGGCTGATATGGAGCGTGGTTGAATCACCGGCCCCGCTGAAGGTCCTCGCCGCGGCCGCGGTCTCGGCTTTAAGCGTGCAATGCCTGTATACGAACGCCGTCCTTCTGTTCGCAATCTGCCTGGGAGGGATAGCCGTCGCTCTTTACAACGGGATGTGGAAGAGAGCGGCATTGGTGGTCGGCATAGGGATAGCCGCGGCGCTCTCCCTTTTACCTTATCTGGGCATGATAAGAAGGTCATCGGAGTGGTCCGTACTGGTCCAGTACCCAAACACCTTCAAGCAGTCATGGGAGGTGCTCTCAAGGCATTCCCTGGGCTCCGCAGGCGCTCTTGTCTTCTGGCTCTGGTGCGGCCTTTTCCTCTCGGGCATTTTTCTTGCGGTCTACCGGGTTTCCAGCAGATCCGGCGCAGGCGCCTCCAGGAGAGAGCGAGACATGGCCGTCTTCTTTACTACGGCGATGGTGGTGAGCACCGCCGCGTTCTTTCTTTTATTCAAGTTCATGAAGGTGACCCCTCACCCATGGTATTTTCTCTCCCCCATGGCGATAGCCGCCGTATCATTGGATGCGCTCTTTGGCATGGACAGGCGGCCATGGCGCGCCCTGCGCGTTGCTCTGGCGGTATTGGTTGTAGGGCTGACTCTCAACACCGTCGGGCACAGGGTCATGATACGCCAGACCAATACGGACCTGATCGCGGAAGAGCTCGGGAAAACGGCCTCAAAGGATGACTTGATACTGATCTCCCCCTGGTACGTTGGAATAACCTTTCAGAGGTATTACAAGGGTGCGGCCCCATGGACGACCATTCCTCCTATGGAGGACCTTAGCGTGGTCCGCTACGACCTGCTCAAAGAGAAGATGATCTCCCCCTATCTGCTCTCTCCGGTTTTTAAGGATATCGACGATACCCTGGACAGAGGAGGTAGACTGTGGCTGGTAGGGAACTTCTACAGCCGTTACGACCCTGAGACCGGCCAGCTCCCTTTTGTCTTGCCGCCGGCGCCCAATGGGCCGTATGGGTGGAGGAACGGCCCCTACCTGCGGAGCTGGTCCATGCAGACCGAATACTTCATATACTCGAGAGCGTCGCAATTGAAGCAGTTGCCGCCTGCAGGGGATAAGGCCATCAATCCATATGAAAAAAGCAGCATCGTAGTGGTGGAAGGCAGGTAGCCCGACGCCCGGCCCGCCCGGGGGGGAGGGCCAATTAGTTGTTGAAATAAATCGCTGTTTTGATAGATTATCAGGCATCATTCGGCTCCGGCGGGGCCGGACCCGGATGATTCGGGATAAAACAGAGAGGGCCAGCGGCCCCGGAAAGAAAGACAGGGATGGCGAAAGACCTTATACTCGAGATAGGAACCGAGGAGATACCGGCGGCGTTCATACCGAGGGCCATGGGGCTCCTCGAGGCTTTTCTGAGAAGGTCCTTCTCGTCGAGCAACCTCGCCTTCGACGAGATAAGGACATTCGGCGCGCCGCGCAGGCTGGCCGTCATAGTCGACGGCCTCGCCGAGAGGCAGGAGGACGCGCGCGTCGAGGTAAAGGGGCCGAACACGAAGGCGGCCTTCGACAACGAAGGCAGGCCCACCGGCGCGCTGCTCGGGTTCGCGCGGTCTCAGGGCGTGGAGCCCTCCGACGTGAAGACCATGAAGACCGGCAAGGGCGAGTACGTCTACGTCGTAAAGGAGATAAAAGGCCGGGCCACTGCGGAGATACTGCCGGACATACTCGGGCAGGCCGTCTCTCTGGACATGTTCTCGAAGTCCATGAGGTGGAACACCCATGACGTGACCTTCGCCCGGCCCGTGCACTGGATACTCTCGGTCTATGGAGGGCGCACCGTGGAGTTCGAATGGGGGCACATAAAGAGCTCGAACGTCACCTACGGCCACAGGTTCCTCGGCGCCAGGGACCCGGGTAATACGGGCAGGCCCGCCCCCATCGTGGTAGACGGCGCGCGGGCCTATATCGAAGGGCTCAGGGGAGCCTTCGTGATAGCCGACCCGGAGGAGAGAAAGAAGATAATCCGGGAGGGGCTCGCAAAGGAGGCGCACGCCTCGGGCGGCAGGCTCGTGCCCGACGAAGGGCTCGTAGAGGAGGTGAGCTGCCTCGTCGAGTACCCTGTGGTCCTGAGGGGCTCGTTCCCGGAGGAGTTCCTGGAGATACCACGCGACTGCGTGGTCAACGCCATGAGGGAGCACCAGAGGTACTTCTCGATAGAGAGCGCCGAGGGCAGGCTCCTGCCGTACTTCCTCACCGTCGCCAACACGCAGGCGACCGAGATGGACGTCGTGAGAAAGGGCAACGAGCGGGTGTTGAGGGCTCGGCTCAACGACGCGAAGTTCTACTTCGACCAGGACATAAAAAAGAGGCTCGTGGACAGGGTGGAGGACTTGAAGGGAGTCGTCTTTCAGGCGAAGCTCGGCACCTCGTACGAGAAGGTCGAGCGGTTCACCGAGCTCGCCCTGTACATCGGCTCCGCCATAGGCTTTTCAAGGGAGAAGGAGGAAGGGGAGAGCGCGGCCGACTATCTCGCCGACGGCTTCAACCCGGCGGCCTTCGACCAGGCCACGACAGACCCCGGCCTGTACGCCAAGTTCGTCGTGGGCAGGGCCGCCGTGCTCGCCAAGGCAGACCTCACCAGCGGCATGGTCGGGGAGTTCCCCAAACTGCAGGGCACCATGGGCAGCATCTACGCCAAAAGGAGCGGGGAGGCCGACTCCGTTGCCGTCGCCGTCTATGAGCACTACCTGCCCGTGGTCTCCGGCGGAGAGCTTCCAGCGTCCATACCGGGGGCGATAGTCAGCATAGCGGACAAGCTCGACACCATAACGGGCTGCTTCGGCGTGGGGCTGGTCCCAACGGGGGCAGCTGACCCGTACGCGTTGAGGAGGCAGGCCCTCGGCATCATAGCCATCATACTCGACAAAGACCTGAAGGTCGGTCTCGACGAGCTGGTCGAGAGGTCCGCAAGCCTCCTTGAGGCGAAGCTCACCAGGGACAAGGACGCGGTGGTCTCCGACGTCATCGAGTTCTTCCGCGACAGGCTCAGGCATTCCCTACTCGCCAAGGGCCTCTCCTTCGACTCCATCGACGCGGTGCTGAACGCGCCGTGGTTCGACCTCGTTGACGCGGTAAAGAGGATAAAGGCCATCGAGCGGTTCAAGAAGCACCCCGCCTGCGCCAGCCTCGCCGAGGCGTTCAAGAGGGTGTCGAACATCTTGAAGGGCGTGGAGGCAGCGGCCGGCCCCGACGCATCCCTCTTTACCGAGCCGCAGGAAAAGGAGCTCTACGAGGTGCGGGGCAGGATAGCCCCGGCAATCGAAGGCTACGCGAAGGCCGGGGAGTATGAAAAGGCCTTTGAGGAGCTCGCCTCCATAAAGGAGCAGATAGACTCCTTCTTCGACAAGGTGCTCGTCATGGCCAGGAACCCGGCGGTAAAGAACAACCGGCTCGCCCTTCTCGGCTCCATAAGGGACCTCTACTTCAGGATGGCCGACCTATCGAAGCTCTCCGTCTGAAGGCAGGCCCGCCCCTTACAAAAAAACAGATCCGAAAAACCCGCTATACTGTACGGTAAAGGCCGAAAGCGCCTTTAAAAAGGAGGCCGCCATGAATCCCTTCCATCGGGCACCGGCGTTGGCTTTAGCCGTACTGCTCCTTCTGGCCGCGCCGCTTGCGGCCGCGGGGCCCGGCGCGGTGCGCGCCGTGACCGGCCCCGACGGCGTGCAGAGGGCCGAGGTCGAGGCGGGCAGCTACTACTTCAAGCCCGTCCACATCATAGTGAAGGCCGGGGTACCGGCGCAGCTTACGCTGCGGGAGACCTCCTGGCTCATACCCCACAACTTCGTCATCGACTCCCCGGAGGCGGGCATGGAGGTCTCGGTCAAGCTCACGAGAAAGACCCAGACCGTGCGATTCGTGCCCGGCAAGCCGGGCAAGTACCCGTTCTACTGCGACAACAAGCTGCTCTTCCTTAAAAGCCACAGGGACAAGGGCATGGAAGGGACTATAGAGGTCGTCGAGTAACCGGACGGCAGGGCGGGGACCGGTCCCGCTTAAAGAGACAAAAAAAGGCATACCCCCCGGGGCATGCCTTTTCATTCTTCATCCCATGGCGGCAAAAGCCTACGCCGTGCCCTTGAGCGCCTCCCTAGCCGGCGTCTTTGAGAGGACTTCCTTGAGGTACTGCCCGGTGTATGAGGCCTTCACGCGGGCCACCTCCTCCGGCGTACCCGTGGCGATTATCCGCCCACCGGCGTCCCCGCCCTCCGGGCCGAGGTCTATGATGTGGTCGGCGGACTTTATCACATCGAGGTTGTGCTCGATGATGACGATGGTGTTCCCGGCGTCCCTGAGGCTCATCAGCACGTCGAGCAGCTTCTGGATGTCCGCGAAGTGCAGGCCGGTGGTAGGCTCGTCGAGTATGTAAATGGTCTTGCCCGTGGCCCTCTTGGAGAGCTCCCTGGAGAGCTTTATCCTCTGCGCCTCGCCGCCGGAGAGGGTGGTGGAGGGCTGGCCGACCTTTATGTAGCCGAGCCCCACGTCGTTGAGCGTCCGCAGCCTGTCCCTTATCTGCGGGATGTTCTCGAAAAAGGCGAGCGCCTCGGATACCGTAAGGTCGAGGCACTCGGAGATGTTCTTGCCCCTGTAGCGTATCTCGAGCGTGTCGCGGTTGTACCGCGCCCCCCTGCATACGTCGCATGTTACGTATACGTCGGGCAGAAAATGCATCTCCACCTTTATGAGCCCGTCCCCCTTGCACGCCTCGCACCTGCCGCCCTTCACGTTGAAGCTGAACCTGCCGGGCAGGTACCCCCTCACCTTCGACTCGGGCAGGGCGCTGAACAGCTCCCTTATCGGCGTGAACAACCCGGTGTAGGTGGCCGGGTTCGACCTCGGGGTCCTGCCTATGGGGGACTGGTCGATGTCGATGACCTTGTCGATGAACTCGAGCCCGGTCATGCCGGAGAGCGCGCCCGCGCGCACCCTCGAGTCGTAGAGCCTGCGCGCGAGGTTCTTGTACAGCGTGTCCACCACGAGCGTACTCTTGCCGGAGCCGGAGACCCCGGTAACGCATGTTATGAGCCCGACGGGTATCTTCACCGTCAGGCCCTTGAGGTTGTTCTCCCGGAGCCCCTTCAAGGCGAGGTACCTGCCGTCCGGGGCAAGCCTCCTGGCGGGCACTGGGATGGAGAGAGCGCCGCAGAGGTACTTGCCGGTCAGCGACCTCTCGTTCGATATTATCTCCTCGTGCGTGCCCCGGGCCACGACCTCGCCCCCGTGCACGCCCGCCTGAGGGCCCATGTCTATTACGTAGTCGGCCTCCCTCATCGTCTCCTCGTCGTGCTCGACCACGAGCACGCTATTGCCCATGTCCCGGAGGCTCTTCAACGCAGAGAGGAGCCTGCGGTTGTCCCTCTGGTGCAGGCCGATGGACGGCTCGTCGAGTATGTAGAGCACGCCAACGAGGCTCGAGCCTATCTGCGTGGCGAGCCTTATCCTCTGCCCCTCCCCGCCGGAGAGGTTGCCGGCGGCGCGGTCCAGGGAGATGTAGTCGAGCCCGACGTTGGAGAGAAAACTCAGCCTCTCGCCGACCTCCTTGAGCACCCTTCTGGCTATCTCGGCCCGGGAGGGGGTGAGGGTCAAGCCGGAGAAGAACGCCCGCGCATCCTTTATCGACATGCGCACCACGTCCCAGATGGACCTGCCCCCGACCCTTATGAAGAGCGCCTCTTTCTTCAGGCGCGCCCCCTCGCATGCGGAACACGGCTGCGCGTTCATGTACCTCTCGAGGTCGTTCCTCACGTCCTCGCTCTTGGTCTCGTGGTACCTGCGCTCGAGGTTCTTTATCGCGCCTTCGAAGACCTGCGTGTAGGTGTACCTGCTCCGGTCGCTCCGGTAGTCGAACTCCACCTCCTCCTCGCCCGAGCCGTGCAGGAGCATCTTGCGCACGCCGGCGGGCAGCTTGCCGAAGGGCGTGGTGGTGGCAAACCCGTAGTGGCGCCCGAGGCTCTCGAGCATGTGGAGGTACCACGAGGCCGCCTTCTTTCCGCCGGACCTTCCCCACGGGGCTATCGCGCCTTCCCTGAGGGAAAGCCCGGCGTCCGGAACGATAAGCCCCGGGTCGAAGTAGAACTTCTCACCGAGCCCCTTGCACTCCTCGCACGCACCGTACGGGCTGTTGAACGAGAAGGTCGTGGGGGTTATCTCCGGGTAGCTTATGCCGCACTCCACGCACGAGAGCTTCTCGTTGAAGAGCAGCTCCTCGTGCCCGTTGACCTCCACCTTGACGAGCCCGCCGGAGAGGCGCGCGGCGACCTCGAGGGAGTCGGCGAGCCTCCTCAGGATGCCGTCCTTTATTATCAGCCTGTCGATTACGGCCTCTATGGTGTGCTTGCGCCTCTTGTCGAGGATTATCGGCTCGTCGAGCGCGAGCATCCCGCCGTTTATCCTTACGCGGGTGTACCCGTCCCTGCGCAGCCCCTCGAGCTCTTTCCTGTACTCGCCCTTCCTGCCGCGCACGATGGGCGAGAGTATGATGACGCGCGCGCCCTGCGGGTGCTCCATCACACGGTCCGCCATCTGCTGGATGGTCTGGGAGGTTATGGGGCGCTCGCACTTGAAGCAGCGCGGCTCCCCGATGCGGGCGAAGAGCAGGCGCAGGTAGTCGTATACCTCTGTGACCGTGCCCACGGTGGAGCGCGGGTTACGGGAGGTCGTCTTCTGCTCTATGGATATGGCGGGGGAGAGGCCCTCGATGGACTCGACGTCCGGCTTGTCCATCTGCTCGAGGAACTGGCGGGCGTAGACCGAAAGGCTCTCGACGTAGCGCCTCTGCCCCTCGGCGTATATGGTGTCGAAGGCGAGCGAGGACTTGCCGGAGCCGGAGACGCCGGTTATCACAACGAGCCTGTCCCTCGGTATCTCGAGGTCGATGGACTTCAAGTTGTGCTCCCGGGCTCCCTTTATGATTATCCTGTCCATTTACCTGCCCCTGTTACGCGCCATCCGCACGGCCATGCGCACGGCGCAGACGAGGCTCTCGGCGCTCGCCTTGCCCTTCCACGCTATGTCGTAGGCGGTGCCGTGGTCTGGCGACGTCCTTACTATGGGAAGCCCGAGCGTGGCGTTCACCCCGTCCTCGAAGTGGAGGAGCTTCAAGGGGCCGAGCCCCTGGTCGTGGTACATGCACACGACGCAATCGAACTCGTTCTTCCGAACGGCCCTGTAGAATACGGTATCCGCAGGGAGCGGGCCGACGGCGTCTATCCCCCCGGAGCGCGCCCTGCTTACGGCCGGGGCGATCACCCTCTTCTCCTCGTCCCCGAACATCCCGGCCTCTCCGGCGTGCGGGTTGAGCCCTGCCACCGCTATCCTCGGCCTCTTTACGCCCAAGTCCCTCTCGAAGGCCGCGGCGGTTATGCAGAGCGTCTTGTAGACCGCGGCCCTGGTGACGAGGACCGGGACGTCCTTGAGCGGCACGTGGATGGTGACGAGCACGACCTTCAGGTCCTTGGGGCCCGCCCCCCCGAGCATCATGCGAAAGTCCTTCGTCCCCGTAAGGTGTGCGATGAACTCGGTGTGTCCGGGGTATCCGAAGCCCGCGAGCCTGGCCGCCTCCTTTGTAATCGGCGCGGTGACCACGGCGGCCGCCTCGCCCGAGGAGGCCATGCGCACCGCCTCCTCGATATACGCGACCATCGCGCGCCCGCACTCCGCCGAGGCCACACCCGGCACAAGCTTCGCCAGGTCGAGGGAGGTTACGCCCCTTACCATGCCTTCCGGCAGGCGCGGCAGTTTGAGCCGGGTCGCGAGATGGTCGAGCAGGCCCCTGTCCCCGACAACGACGGGGGCGCAGGAGCGCCTTACGCGCGCGTCCGCGCACGCCCTTAATATGATCTCCGGGCCGACCCCGGCGGGGTCGCCCATGCTGACGGCTATTGTCGGTTTCATGTCGGGAATCTCTGAACAATTCATCCCTGAATTATTCAGCAGGGGCCGGGGCCGGCCGCCCCCCCCGGGGGCCGCCCGCGCCCGTCTAACGCCTTATCTCTATATGGGCGTACTTCTTGACCTCTTCAAGCCAGAAGTTGAACCTCTCGTCCATAATCTTCTTGAAGAGCTTGCTGTATATCTTGTTCTTCACGTCCGCGAACGGCCTCGGGGCGGCGGCTATGGTGTCGACGACCTGGATGTAGTAGACCCCTCCCTCCATCTCGATGGGCCCGCTCACGCCGCCGGGGGCGAGCCTGGCGGCCTCGGCCTCTATCTTCTCGTTCATCTCGCCGGAGCGCATGTAGCCGAGGTCCCCGCCCATGGAGGCCGCCGGGCCCTCGGAGTAGTGGCCGGCTATGTCCCTGAAGTCGTCGCCACGGGCCAGCGCGCTCTCGACTATCCCGCGCTTGAGCTTGAGCCTGTCCGGGTCCTCGCCGGAGATGTATATCATGTTTATCCTGTAAGAAGCGGGGCCCATGAACTCGTCAAGGTTCTGGCGGTAATAGTCCTCGAGGTCCTCCTTCTGTATGGATATCTTCGAGCGGAACTCCTTGTCTATGTACTTGACCTGGCGTATCTGCTCCTTCATCTGCTCGCGGTACTCCTTGTAGGTGAGCCCGCTGCGGGCAAGGGCCAGCAGGAGCGTCTCCTGCGTCATCCTGTTCTGCTTCTTTACGTCCTCTATCGCGTTGTCTATCTCACGCTCGCTGACGTCGATGCCGGCCTTGTCCGAGGCCTGCTTCACCAGCTTCTGCTCTATGAGGCTGTCGAGTATCTTGCCCTTTATCTCCTCGGCCTTCTTCGGGTCTTTACCGCCTTCCACGCCGAGCCTGTCCACCGCCACGGCCGTGGCGGCGTTGAGCTCGGACAGGGTTATTATGCTCTCGTTGATAATGGCCACGATCCTGTCGACCACCTCGGCCCCCGACCCTGACGGGACGAGGCAGACGAGTGCGGCCGCCAGGAGGGAGAGCGAAAGAATCTTCCTCAAAGCAACTCCTCTCTTACCTTTATGTCTGCGTTCCTCTTCAACGACACCATCCATGCGACGAACTCGTCATCGGCCTTCTCGAGCGAGAGCATCCTCATTATCCTGTCCTTCACCTCCGGGAACTTGAGCCTGCCCGCCTTCTTCCTCTCCTCGACGAGGAATATGTGGTAACCGTACTCTGTCTTGACAACGCCGCTTATCTCGCCGGGCTTGAGCTTGAAGACCACGTCCTCGAACTCCTGCGGCATCTCGCCGCGCGCGAAGAAGCCGAGGTCGCCACCCCTGTCCTTCTCCGGGCTCAGGGACTTCTCACGGGCCGTCTTCGCGAAGTTGGCCGCCGTAAGCCCGGCCCTTATGCTCCGGGCCTCCTCGCTGTCGGCCACGACTATCATGCGCGCCCGCACCCGCTCCGGGGTATCGTATTCCACGGCGTGCCTCTTATAGTACTCCCTGGCATCGGCCTCGGCCGGGCCCTCGCCGCCGGAGGTGACGCTCTCCACGGTCTTGCGTATAAGGAGCTTCTTCCTTATGCGCTCCTTCCAGTTCTCCATGTTGCCGTAGCGCTGCGCGATGGCGTCCCTGAAGGAGCCGTCCCCGTACTCCTCCCTCAGCCCCTCGACCTCGGAAGAGACCTCCCCCTCGCTTACGGTGATGCCGCGCTTGCCGGCCTCCTGGAGTATCAGCTCTTCCTCTATGAGCCTGTTTATAAGGTCCTTCTTTATCTCCGCAAGGTCGTCCTTCGCCAGGGAGTCGACGGGGACGAGCCTCTTAAGGGCGTCCTGATACTGGGTGTATGTGATGACGCTGCCGTTGACGTTCGCCACGGGCCTGTCCGGGTCGACCCCCGGCCCCTTGCACCCCGCGACACCGGAAAAAAGAAGGAACGCCAAGGCCAGAAAGACCGCACGCCCCTTGCCCGCGCCCGGTGCGCCCCCGGCCCCCCGGCCCTCCCCGGGACCCGGGCCTCTCTTTAAGTGCCTGCCCATAACCCCACTCGACTCCGCTTTCACTACCGTTGGATACCCTGTTCCAGAGACCGGCACTTTGCCGGGCAAGGTCTGCGCAAATCAGACCTTCCTTAACTATATCACCCCTTTAGAAACTCTTTCAATACATATCTGGCCGCCTCGATGGGCGGCGTGTCGTACAGGAAGACTATGAAACGCCCTTCCGGGGCCAGCCTGTAACGCTTGGGCTCCCGCCTTACCATATCAAGGGCGCGCTCGACAATGCCGTGACCGGAGTCCGCTTGCTCCTGGCTCTGGAAGGTAAGGTGGAGGCGCTTGCCCTTCTGCGAAAGCTCCCGGGCGCGCAGGCGCTTTAGAAGGAGCTTCAGCTCCATGGTCTGCATCAGGTTCTCGACGAAGGCGGGCACCGGCCCGTACCGGTCGGCCATCTCCTCTTCGATAGCGTATATATCGTCCTGCGCGTCCACCGAGGCGAGCCTCTTGTAGAAGCCGAGCCTCTGGCGCACGTCCGGTATGTACTCCTCCGGGATGAAGCTCGATATGGCGAGCGTTATCTCGGGCTCCACCTCCTCGACCACCTTCTCACCCTTCATCTCGCGCACCGCCTCTTCGAGGAGCGAGGTGTACATCTCAAAACCCACCGCCGCTATCTGGCCAGACTGCGCCGTGCCGAGCAGCTCTCCCGCGCCCCTTATCTCAAGGTCGTACGAGGCGATCTTAAAGCCGGAGCCGGGCTCTGCAAGCTCCCTTATGACCTCTATGCGCTTTCTGGCGTCCCCGGTAAGCTCGGCCATCGACGGGCATACGAAGTAGGCGTAGGCGCGGTGGCGGCTGCGGCCCACCCGCCCCCGGAGCTGGTAGAGCTCGGCGAGGCCGAAGTGGTCGGCCCTGTTTATGATGATGGTGTTCGCCGTGGGTATGTCGAGGCCCGACTCTATGATGGCGGTGGAGAGGAGCACGTCGATGTCGTGGTTGACGAAGGCGAGCATCTTCGCCTCGAGCTCCGCCTCCTTCATCTGGCCGTGGGCGTGGGCTATGCGCGCACGAGGCACGGCGCGCCGCAGGAAGTCCTCGACCGCCGGCATGGAGTGGATGCGGTTGTGGACGAAGAAGACCTGCCCGCCCCTGTTCAGCTCCCTCTCTATCGCCTCGGCTATGACAGACTCATCGAACCTGATGACGCTGGTCTTTATCGCCAGCCTGTCCTCGGGCGGGGTGTTTATGATGCTCAGCTCCCGGATGGACGCAAGCGACATGTGCAGGGTGCGAGGTATCGGGGTGGCGGTAAGCGTGAGCACGTCCACGCTCTTGCGGATACGCTTCAATTTCTCCTTGTGCGCCACGCCGAACCTGTGCTCCTCGTCTATGACGATAAGCCCGAGGTCTTTGAACTCTATGTCCTTGCCCAGGAGCCTGTGCGTGCCGATCACGATGTCGACCTTGCCCGAGCCGAGGCGCCCTACGATATCCTTCTGCTCCTTCTTCGAGCGGAACCTACTCAACGCCTCGACCACCACCGGGTACGCGGCGAGCCTCTTCCTGAAGGTGGCGTAGTGCTGCTCCGCAAGGACCGTCGTGGGCACGAGCACGCCGACCTGCTTTCCGTCGAGCACCGCCTTGAAGGCCGCGCGTATGGCGACCTCGGTCTTGCCGTAGCCCACGTCCCCGCAGATGAGCCTGTCCATGGGACGGGGCTCCTGCATGTCCTTGAGGGTCTCCTCTATGGCCCGGGCCTGATCGGGTGTCTCCTCGTACTCGAAGCCCGCCTCGAACTCATGGAAGAGCCTGTCCGGGGGCGTGAAGGCGAAGCCCTCGGCGACCTGCCTCTCGGCGTAGAGCTTCAGGAGCTCCCCCGCGAGCCTCTCGACCGACAGCCTTACCTTCTTCTTCGTCCTCTCCCAGCCGGTGCCGCCGAGCCTGTCGAGGTCCGGGGTCTTCCCCTCGAAGCCGTGGTACCGGGAGACCCGGTCCATCCTCCACACCGGCAGGTAGAGCTTGTCCCCGCCCCTGTACTCGAGGAGCAGGAACTCGTTCTCCACCGAGTCTATGGAGATCCTCTTGAGGCCCCGGTACAGGCCGATGCCGTGGAGCGAGTGCACGATGCAGTCGCCCACGGAGAGGTCCTGCAGCTGTGTGAGGAAGGCGTCGAGCTTCTTCGCCGGGGGGGCCCTTCGCCTTACGCGCTCGCCGAAGACCTCCTCCTCGGAGACGATTACCAGCGCCTCGCAGGGGAACCTGAAGCCCGTATGGAGCGAGCCTGTGGCAACGGCGAGCCCGGCCGACCCGCGCCCGATTATCTCCACACCGCTTATTATGGAGGGGGTCAGGGCGTAGCCTTCGAGCAGCTCCTGCGTCCGCTCGGCCTGCGCGCGGTTGTGCGCCGTGACGTAGACGCGCCTGCCTTCGTCGAGCCAGCCCTTTATCCTGTCGGCAAGGGGCTTGAATATCTCCGTGCCCTTCCTTGCCGATATCTCCCGCCTTATCTCGAGGTTCGACTCCGTCCGTATCCCGGTGCCCACGTCCCTGAACGCCTCAAGGTTCACCACCGGAGCGCCCTTGAGGCAGTCTTCGAGCTCGGCGGGGCCGAGGTACATGCCCTGCGGGTCGACGAAGAAGTGTCCCTTCTCCCGGAACCTCCCGGCGCTGGTCTCGACCTCTTCCGCGAACCTTTCGACCTGCGAGGCCGCAAGCTCCGGGTCGATTACCGTTATCATGGCGTCCTCGGCCAGGTAGTCGAAGACCGTGTCGAGCCTCTCGTAGAAGAGCGGCAGGAGCGGGCTCATCCCGGAGACGCCGGCGCCGTCGCGGAGCCTGTCGTAGATGGGCTCCCACGCGTCCCGCTCGAGTCCGAGGGCATCCGCCCTCTCCATGAGCCTGTCCCTTGCCAGCAGGCGCGCATCCCTTGAGAGCGTAGCCTCGCCGGCCGGGAGTATGAGCACCTCTTCCTCCTCGGCGGCGGAGCGCTGCGTGGAGACGTCGAAGCCCCTGATGGACTCCACCTCGTCGCCGAAGAACTCTATGCGCAGCGGTGTCTCCCGCATGGGAGGGAATATGTCGAGTATGCCCCCTCGCACCGACATCTCGCCCCTCTCCTCCACCATCGACATCCTCGCGTACCCGGCCTCGTGGAGCGCAAGGAGCAGCTCGTCCCTCGGGTACTCCCCGCCCTTGCAGAGCCGGAGGACCTTTTTAGAGAGCTCCCCGGCGGGCACCACCCTCTGCATCAGGTTGGGCGCGGAGGCTACCGTTATGAACGGCCCGGCCGTGAGCAGCCTGTGGAGCGTCTCCATGCGCGCGGCGGTTATCTCATGGTGGACGGGCTGCGGCTCGAACGGGAGGACCTCGGTGGAAGGGTAGAGGCAGACGGTCCCTGCGGGGAGAAAAAAGCGCAGGTCCTCGGCGAACTCCGCGGCGGCCTCCTCCGTGGGCAGGACTGCAAGCACGATTCTACCGAGCCTCTTGAAGGCCGAGGCCAGGAAGTACGCCCTCGCAGAGCCGTACAGGCCCGAGAGCGTCAGCTCCGAGCCCGGCCCGAGCCCCCCGGCCTCCTTTACGGCGGCCTCGAACGGGTTCGCCTTTTTATCTGTTTGCGCCAGCATACTTGTTCATGTAACCCTTTATAAATGAGGTGCCGTTCCATCCGTGCAAACGCACGGGCCGGAACGGCAATTTTAAATTATACCACAACGGGATTGTACGGAAAGGTTTTTTCGGTTGATGCTGGAAGGGCGAAAGGAAGCGGAAAGGGCCACCCGGGGTTGCGCCCCCGGACCGGCAGGACAAAAAAAATAGCCCCGGCAGTCGAAATACCTTGACTTGAATTTACCAGAAATATTAATATATTTACTTGTCGAGCGCCCGTCAAAGGCGCGCATGCTTCAGGCGGACAGGATGTTCGCGGCCTGACAGGACGTCTAACGGATACCCGGCGTTAAAACAGGGTCTCCAAAGTAAGTTTAAATATTCCCAGGTAGCTCAGCCGGCAGAGCAGGTGGCTGTTAACCACCCTGTCGGGGGTTCGAATCCCTCCCCGGGAGCCAGAATAAAAAAGGGCCCTTAAAGGGCCCTTTTTTTATTGTATTTCTGTTGGTTGAATTCGAACCCTTTGCCGGAGGCAAACGGGTTCGACCGGGCTTTATGAGAGGATTTTTTTACCTTGCCGGGGCCGTGAGGGGCCAAACGCTGCCCGGGAGCAATTTTTTCTGCCACATCGTTTAACTCTCCACCTTTTTTATATCCCGAACAGAAGACCACGCGTCTTAACTTCCCCTATAAACTGATATACTCTTTAAGAGCAACATCGTCCATAATTGAAACAATGACGGATGGTTTTTTTCCGCGACGTAGAAAACACTTGACTCTATACTCAGGTATAGGGTTTATACTCTTGTTGTGAGGGAGTCGGGATGAAAAAAAACCTTACCATCGGAAGGCTCGCGGCCACGGCCGGCGTTAATGTGCAGACGGTGAGATATTACGAACGCCGGGGGCTTCTCATGCCGGCGGGCAGGAAGGCCTCTGGCTATCGCCTTTACGGCGCGGACTCGGTAAGGAGAATAAAATTCATCCGCCGCGCAAAGGAGCTTGGTTTTACCCTCGATGAGATAAAGGGTCTACTGGACTTGAGGGTGGAGAGTCCATCTTCCTGCGCGAAGGTGAAGAAAAAGGCCTCGGAGAAATTAGAGGTAGTTGAGGAGAGGATAAAGGCCCTTAAGTCTGTAAAGAGGGTATTGAAGGGGCTCGTGGACTCCTGCGAGAAACGCCGTTCAACGGAGGAGTGCCCCATACTAAAGACCATTGAAAAGGAATAGGGGATAAAAGCGCATGAAGGAAAAAGTTTCTTCCATAGGCGGCATGGTTGCCGCCCTTGCCGCCGCCTCGTGCTGCATTGGACCGGCCCTCTTTCTCGCCTTCGGCATAACAGGCCTCGGTTTCCTCTCAAGGCTCGAGTGGATCAGGCCCTATATGCTCCTTGTGAGTTTCGTCTTTGTGGGTATCTCTTACCGCTACGCCTACGGCAGGGGGTCTGTCTGCAGGCCGGGCGCGAAATGCAGCCCACGGTCAATAAAAATAAACAGGGTACTTTTTTGGTTCCTTGTGGTTTTTGTCGTCTTCGGCCTCAGTTTCCCCTATGTGGCCGGGTGGCTCCTGGTATGAGTTTTTTATAGTATAAAATAAATCATAAGGAGGTTTTCCCGCCATGAAAAAATTTGCCCTTTTTACCGCATTTTTTATAATCCTCTTTTCCATTGCCATTCCCGCCGTTGCCGCAAACGTAACGCTCAAGGTCGGCGGCATGACCTGCAGGATGTGCGAGGGGGTGGTGAAGAAATCCCTTGAAACCTCGATGGGGGTTACGAGCGCGAAGGTCAGTTATAAGGAAGGCGGCGCCGTTGTAAATTACAACGAGAAGGTAACTCGGCCGCAGGAGCTTTTAAAGGCCCTTGAGAAGGCCGGCTACAGCGGAGCGGTCGTGGAGAAGAAATGATAAAAGTGGAGTTTTTTTATTCGGAAGATTCTAACGGTACCGATGCCGGGCGCGCCAATCTCATGGCCGTACTTGAGAAGTCGCTCGTAAAGTTCTTCCTTGATGCCCATAAGGTCACATCAGTACGTGAGGCGAGGAAATGGAAGGTAAAGGGCGTGCCTACCATAAGGATAAATGGCAGGGACGTGGACTGTAATGGAGGAGGGCAGGGGGATTACAGCGCCGGACGCAGGGTCTATAAGGAAGGGGAAGGTCTCCTTCCCGCGCCGTCAAAATGGATGATACTCAGGGCCATGACGAGGGTAGATGAAAACCCCGTTATCTGTTACTGCATGGATGTAAGGAAAGAGGCCATAATCGATGCCCTTAAAAAAGGCGCGGGGACATTCAAGGATATTCAGAGCGCCACGGGCGCGTCAACTGGAAACGAATGCGAGACAAAAAATCCCGCGGGCAGATGCTGCGCCCCTCTTATAATCGAGATTGTGGAGGGATGGCGCGGGAAAGGACAAAAAAAAGAGACAGAAAAAAGCTCGGAAGGAGGGTGAGATGAGTAGAAGGCTCATAACGGTGTTTATTTCAGTTGCTATCCTTTTTGTATCTTTAAGGGGCGCATCAGCCGCAGAAAAGAATACGGTCCTCGTCCACCTGAAGACGGGCCTGAAACACGACGACGCCCAGATATGCGTCGCATACAACATGATATGGGCGGCCCTTGACAGGGGGCTGAAGGTAAAGGTCCTCGTCGACGCCGACGCCGTAAATACCTTCAAGGTGGGGTGGAGGGGAAAGGACTCCATTCAGGGCTATCCCCTTCCCGAAAGGCTCAGGGAGGCGCTTTCGAAACAGTTCGGAGTCAATATAAAGGACGTGCCGGCGACATACGGGCAATTCCTCGATATGCTCAACAAGAAGGGTGCGGAGTTTTACATAAACACAGCCTTTCTTGTCCTCGCCGGGATAGAGACCGATATGGGGACGGTAAAGAATGTCTCGGCGAAGTTCTTCAAGCCCGTTACACTCAAGGAGATGCTCGGTCTCATGGAGAGGGCTGATATTTACATGGTCTATTGATTTCAGTTGCCAATAGCGGCCTGAAAATATAAAATTGGGGCATATTTTAACTCCTTAACGTCCGGCTATAAGGAAACAGAAATATGCCCCTACAGGCAATATTCCGCAAGCTCCTTGCCCGCCCCTCCGACAAACCCTACTCTGAGGTAATACGCTACAGGATCGTGCTGAAGTATCTGGGTGTTGTCCTCCTGGTCCTCGGCGCTGAGTCGGCCATTACCGCCGCCGTCTCCTTTGAGATGGCAGAGCATGTTTTTTCTTACATATTCTATCTTGTCATGGCCGTGATGTATTCCGTTGCCGGCCTCTATCTTTTTTACAGGGTCCCCGAGAAAGAGATTACAGTGCCTGAGGTGGCCGCTGTCGCGGCCTCCTCTTTTCTTGTGGCGAGCCTTCTCGGGGCGGCGCCCTTCGCCGTGCTCGGCGCCATGCCCCCTGTAGACGCGTGGTTCGAGTCCATGAGCGGCTTTACCACAACGGGTTTCAGCCTGATGGATGTTCAAAACTCACCGTCCTCCCTCATCTTCATGAGGGCGCTCTCTCAGTGGCTCGGCGGGATGGGCTTTGTGGTCATTACCGTGAGTATCCTGCTTGTTTCAAGGAGCACGGCCGTTA
>JBHHYT010000038.1:0-21224 GCA_046757705.1 Thermodesulfobacteriota bacterium | reverse complement strand
GGCCCCCTTATATCCCCATCTTGCGGGCTATCGTCTCGAGCTCCTTGGGGCGGCCTTCCTTGAGGACCTTCTCGCGGAGCTGTTCGGGGGTGTGTTTGTGCCTGTTCTCGACCCTCTTCCTGTATGACAGGGCGTTATATGCGCAGAACGGGTAGAGGTGCCCCTTGGGGTCGGGGTAGTGTATGACGCACCTCTTGACCCTTTCGACGCTGAAGTTGTAGGCGTCCATGAAGTGCATCCCCGCGATGAAGAAGTGGTTGTAGTGCCTCTGCTTGCCCTTCTCCTCGTCTATGTAAATTCTCCGCAGGCTCCTGTCCTGATAGCCTTCGAGGCTCTGGAGGAACTTCTCGAATGTCAGCCCCTTGGGCGCCTTCTCCTTTATGAAGTGCTTTTTGAGCTTGTACATTATCTGCACCTTGGAGAGCAGGCCGAACTTCGAGGGTTTTACCTTCCTCGAGAAGGTTATCAGGTCGCGCAGGAAGCCTTCCATGTCGATGAACTCGCTGACCGGTTTTACGCTCCCGTCGTCCCCGATGAAGAAGTACGTGCCCTGCGAGCAGTGCGGGTGGAGGGAGAGGGTGTACTTCTGCTCGCCGCTGAGGGCTGTGGCGAGCTTGGAGATGGCCGAGGTCACGCCGATGGGGAACCAGTCTCTCCGGGCGTCTATGAAACCCGTCTGTTTTTCGATGTCGAGGGCGAGGTCGCCAAGGGTGTACCTGCGCTCCAGCCTGTGGCTCTGGCTGAATCGGCCCACGAACGAGACCGGCTGGAAGGCGATGCCGCTTATGACGTCGTTGTTCTTTATGGCGAAGCGCAAGATGTCGCCGACCTGATGGTCGTTGAAGCCCTTTACGAGCGTTACCACGAGTATGACGTCTATCTTCACATTGCGGCAGTTCTCGATGGTGCGCATCTTGTAGTCGAGCAGCGCCCGGGAGCGCGTCTTCTTGTAGACGTCGTCGGAGACGCCGTCGAACTGGAGGTAGAGGTTCTGCACCCCGGCCTCCTTGGCGGCCCTGGCGAACTCGAGTTCGGCCATCTTTATGCCGTTGGTGTTTACCTGGATGTACTCGAAGTCCATGTCCCGCGCCTTGCGCACTATCTCGAGGAAGTCCGGGCGCACCGTGGGCTCCCCGCCGGAGAACTGCACCATGTTGGCGCGCACGGGCTTCTGGTTGGCTATGGCGGTAAGCATGGTGACCACTTCGTCGAAGGAAGGTTCGTAGAGGTACCCGGCGGCGTTGGCGTTGGCGAAGCATACGGGGCAGGTGAGGTTGCATCTGTTGGTCAGGTCGATGATTGGCAGTCCGCTGTGGCTCGTGTGCATGTTGCACAGACCGCACTGCGAGGGGCATACCGTGGCCTTTTTTATCGCCGGGTCCATTATGCCCTTGCCGTCGCCGAAGAACATGCCCTCGCACTTCAGGTACAGGTCTATGTCGCCGTAGAAGACGTCCTTGAAGTCCCCGTGCTCCTTGCAGTTCTTCCGTATCCAGACCTTGCCGCCCTCGGGATAGAGGGTGGCGGTGATTATCTCCAGGCACTCGGGGCAGACGGACTCTATCTCCTTGGGCAGCCCCATCTTCACCGTCTCTATCTCGGTGCCGGAGTATGTGGTCACAGGTTCGTCTATAAGGTCCTGGAGGCTGTCCGCCGAGCCATTGGGTTTAAAAAGACGCTGAAGTAGATCCATATTAACCTCCTGTGTTCATTAGCCAGATATGATCCCAAGATATAATGCGTGTACGCAATCGAGAGAACCGTCCGCAGCTGCCAGATTACAATGGTTAAATATGTTTTTTCAGAAGTTTTAAGAGGTTATGTTCCCATGGCCACGCTCGGACGGCAACAACGCCCGGCCGGCTGAAAAATCTTCCTTAACGGGCCGAGAGCCCCGCATGGCGATCGGCCCCCGGAAGGTTTCATATTTGAAAAAGATATGTTGAATTAACGGACAGTGGATTCCACTGATCAATAATTTAAATAACATAAATGACGCGATTTGAAAAGGAAAATGGACGCGCCGGCAAAAAAAACCGGTGCGCTCTACGTCCCTGCGCCGCGCCATATGTCCTTATCCCGACCCTGACGGCACAATCGAGCCTGCGCGCAGGGTCTTCCCTGATTCGCTTTATTTTCTCCAGTATTGCGCTACCTGAAAGGCCGGAAGGCCGTAAAGGAAGGGCAAGGCCCTTGTTACAGGGTCATCGTCATCCCGGAGGTCTTTTTCTGCGAGCTTTTTCAGTATACCTTAAAAAAAGGGTATGCGCACGCCAGACGAGGATATTCACAAAAGAATGAGTAAAATCCGGATGGAAGGTCCGCGGCCGTCCGGCGCACCACGGCGGGGAGAGCAAGGCAGGGGACGAGACATGGGGCTGCGCATGGAGGGTGAAGGGCACGGACGCGCGGCGGCCGTCATGGACGGCGTGCAGCGCAAGCTCAAGGCGGTGATAAAGGGGTATTTGGCGGCTCCAACGGGCAGGACGCCTACAAGACCTGGAACGGCGTCTCATGGCGGGGGCCCGGGGGCCGCCCGAAAGGGGTGGGCCCTTTTTTCGTCTACGCCATCAGGAGGCGAAGTTGTCCAGGATAAGCTTTGCGATGGGGATGATCATTAAAGGCAACCAGCCCCAGCGTATGAACCATTTGATAGGCTTCGGCATAAAACCCGTCCTCCTTGATCTGTTTTTGAGATAGTGTTGACATTACCATATATAAAAGCCGGTGTATAGTCTTTTAACGAAGGCGTCCCCGGCAGGCCGCCGAGCGCCTGGAGCAGGTGCGCAGGGCCGGCCTGCACGCCCACGATGAGCGCTATGGGGTGGCGTGTTTGGAGGATGATGCCGGGGGCCGGAAATAAAAAAGAACGGAAGGCGGGTTTTTATTACCCCGCCTCCCGTTCTTTTGCGTACTCAGTACGCTCCGCTTCCGCCTGAACCACCCTGGTCATAACCCACGAAGGGTTTGCTGTACTTCGACTGGTGCGCCCATACGGAGCACTTCTTCGTCCAGATACTCTCTGGATGGGTCCTCGTCAGCATCTCGCAGGCGTCGCCAAAGACGTCCGTGCTGCCGGTGTGCTTGTAGGAAGCCGCGCCGAGGTAGTATTCGGCCTCGGGCACGAGGTCGGAGTCAGGAAACTCCTCCACGAGCTCCTCGAACTCGCCTATCGCCTCCGCATACCTGTTGATGTGGAAGGCCGCAAGCCCCTTGGAGAGCAGCATCTGCTCGATAAACTCCTCAGGAGGCAGATACCCAACGAACCTTTCTAGCTCCCTGCCGTTCTCATCGGTGATGATGAACGCCGGGGTCCAGTCCACGTGGTACCTCTCGGCCATCTCTTTGTTCTCCTCCACATCGATTTTGACCGGGGCGAACTCCCTCTCAACCACGGAAACGACCCTTTCGTTCTCGAGCGTTTCCGCTAAAACCTTGCACGAGCTTTCGTCGTCTTTGCTGTGAAAGACCATGAGCAACAGCCTGGTGCCGCCTCTGATCTCACTCGAGGCCTCATCAATGTTTTTTCTCCACTGTAAGCGGGTCATGATGTACCTCCTCTTTATATTTGACATTGACTTTCATTATCATTATCACCCTGCATCCGTCCCCTGTCAAATAATGGCACTTTCGTAACTCGCCCTTGCACCTGTAAATAAGTGCAGGTCGGGTGGAAATTCCCGTTTAATTCTGGTATACTCCGTGTGAAGTCGTTCTTCCGTCTCATCCGCTGGTTCACCCGCGTTTTTCAGCGCTCCCCGAAACCTCACTTTTTTTGATACTCATCCATCTCTTGTTCATGCACCTTTGACAATGCCCTCGGCTCGACTTTTTCGCGCAAGGTTCGGGCGGTGAGAAACCATTAACAAAGGTGCCCTATGTTCATCAGAACCGTGGATTCCGTTTGGGGGACGCAGCTTTCTAATGGAGGGGTTGCGGTAAGGGGTGGAAGAAGACTACTCGATTCCCATCGTCGCGGCAGGATACTCGTAGTCGACGACGAGGAGACCATAGGCATCGGCATAAGCGAGATACTCAAGGACGAGGGGTTTGAGGCCGCGTATGTCATAAGCGGCCTCGATGCCGTGGAGGAGGTCAGGAAAAAGCCGTACAAACTCGTCTTCATGGACATCATCATGCCCGGCATGAACGGGCTCGAGGCCTTCAGGGAGATAAGGAAGGAGCGGCCGGAGACAAGGGTGGTCCTCTTTACCGGGTACTTCCGCGACGCGGAGGACGTGATCCTTCAGGGCATCAAGGAAGGCATGATAGACGAGTTCATAAGGAAACCTTACTTCGCCGACGAGATAATAAAATCGGCGAGAAAGTACGCGTAGACGGAGTGCAGGGGGGCCGTGGTCCTCATCGGAACTCCCGCGGTATAGGGTTGTGCCGCCATATCCAACGGCTCCAGGCCATTTGAGATGGAAGAAAAAGAGAGGCCGCGTTCCGCTCTTTCGTCCCTGGACCATTCAGAGGTTGATATGCGTTCTGACCGGAACCCCCTTTGCGCCGCACCCCCAGCCGACAGGCCTGAGCCGTGGCCGCTGCCCTGCCGGATGACGCCTTTTAATAAAAGGCGGGCCCGTCTAAAAGAAGGTTGAGGTGGCCTTTTATTATGCTATAATCCGGATTGCGGGCCCTCAGGCCGCGGCGCGGCAACGGGCCTGTACCGGCCCCGGCGGCCATGAGGCCGCCATTTTTGTTTTTCCGGGGTGAGGCGGGGGTGTAATCGCCGTCCCGGGGGCCTCCTCCCGCGGCCTGTTGATCCGTGGGAGCGGCCCGTTGATTCAAAAGATACGATATCCTTCACTTCATTCAGAATGACGGGCAGATCAAGGCCCGGCCTCCCTGAGAACTGACCGGCACAGGTAACCTGACAGCGATGCCCCCACGCGCCGTAATACACATAGACATAGACGCCTTCTTCACCGCTGTGGAGGTGAAGAAAAACCCCGCCTACAGGGGCCAGCCCGTCATCGTCGGCGGCAACGGCGACCCGGCGAGCAGGGGCGTGGTCTCGGCCGCCTCCTACGAGGCGCGCGCCTACGGGGTGGCCTCGGGCATGCCTCTTAAAAAGGCGTACAGGCTCTGCCCCGGCGCCGTCTTCCTGCCCGTGGACTTCGATGCCTACGAGAAGGAATCGGAGAGGTTCATGGAGATGCTCCGCCGGTACAGCCCTCTCGTGGAGTCCTTCGGTCTCGACGAGGCGTTCATAGAGGTGCCGCCGTCTCCCGGTGCGGACCCGCTCGACGGCCCGGTGCGGATAGCCCGCGAGATAAAGTCCCTCATAAAGAGCGAGCTCGGTCTTACCGTCTCCGCGGGTATCGCGCCGAACAAGCTGCTTGCGAAGATGGCCTGCGAGCTCGGCAAGCCCGACGGCTTTTTTACCATCCACGAAAAGGAGGTTGAAAGGCTCTTCAACGAGATGCCGGCAAGGAGGCTCTGTGGGGTGGGGGCGAAGACCGAGGCGCGCTTGAAGGACCTCGGCATCAGGACCATCGGGGAACTTGCGAGGACGCATGTTGAGTACCTTGAGCGCCAGTTCGGCCCGAACATCGGGCGCACGCTCCACGAGCACGCCCGGGGGGTCGACGCCAGCCCGGTCGTGCCATTCCACGAGCCGGAGTCCATGAGCAGGGAGGTCACCTTCGAGGCCGATTCGCGCGACATGCACTTCATAAGGGAGACGCTCTTCGCCCTTACGGAAGACGTGGCCGCGAGGCTCAAGGCGGCCGGGACGGCCGCCTCCACCGTTGCCATAAAGGTGCGATACAGGGACTTTGAGACCATCACGCGCTCGGCCCCGCTCGATGAGGCGACCGATTCGCTCAACGACGTATGGGCGCTGGTCCTGAGGCTCCTCGAAGCCGTGGACCTGCCAAAGGCCGTAAGGCTCGTGGGCGTAAAGGTCTCGGGGCTTACGCGCAGGGTCCGCTAACCCCCGTGCCCGCCTTCCTCGCCCTTCGCCGCGAGAGACTCTCCCGGCCACAGCCTGGCCTCGAGCTCCTTTAAAAGCCCTGCCAGGCTATCCGGTCTGGTGGCGCTTATCAGGACCGCGCCGAACCTGCGGGCGAGGTTGCGCGCCTCCACCGGGTCGACCAGGTCGGCCTTGTTGAAGACCAGCAGCCTCGGTATCCCTCCCACGCCTATCTCGTCGAGTATCTTCTCCACCGTCTCCATCCGCTTCTCGAAGGCCGGGTTGCTGAGGTCCACGAGGTGGACGATAAGGTCGGCGTCCTCCATCTCCTCGAGCGTTGCCTTGAAGGCCTTCAGCAGGTCCCCGGGCAGGGCCCTTATAAAGCCCACGGTATCGGTGATGACGGCGTCGCGCTCGCGCGGGAAGCGCAGCCTTCGGCTCGCGGTATCGAGGGTCGCGAAGAGCTTGTTCTCGACGAGCGTGTCGCTTCGCGTAAGGGTGTTGAGCAGGGTGGACTTGCCCGCGTTGGTGTACCCGGCGATGGATATTATCGGCACCCCGCTCTCTGCGCGCCTCCTCCTGCGCTCGTACCTGCCCCGGCTGAGCGACCTCAATTCCTTTTCGAGGTGCGCTATCCGGTCTGCCACGCGCCTGCGGTCCACCTCGAGCTTCGTCTCTCCGGGCCCCCTGCCGCCTATGCCGCCCATGAGCCTCGAGAGCGTGGTGCCCTTCCCAGTGAGCCTGGGGAGCATGTACTTCAACTGCGCGAGCTCCACCTGCACCTTGCCGTCGCGCGAGTGCGCCCTGCGGGCGAATATGTCGAGTATGAGCTGGGTCCTGTCTATGACCTTCAGCTCCATCAGGTCGCCGATCTCCCTTATCTGCGTGGGCGTCAGCTCCTGGTCGAATATCAGCAGGGTGGCCTCCTTCTGGAGGGCGTTTATTATGAGCTCCCTTATCTTCCCGGTACCCATCAGGTACTTGGGGTTGAGCCTCTCGGGCCTCTGGCATACGGCGTCGAGCACCACCACGTTGCTCGTGCGGGCGAGCTCCTTCAGCTCTTCGAGCGATTCGAGCTGGTCCTCCTTCGGCTGCCGGGAGACGCTTACGAGTATCGCCCTCTCCCGCTCGTCCCCGACCTCCCGGAGGATGGCTCTGCCCATCTGGTCTTCGAGCGAGGCGCAAAAGGCGTCCATTTCGAGGTCGAGCCGGTGGAAGGGCACCGGCGGCTCGACCTCGTACGTCCTGCCCTCGGGGTTGTATGGCAGCAGGTGCGCCGTGTATATGTCGCCGGGCAGCCCGTCCTTTCGCACGCCTATGGCGGCCATCAGGTCGAGCCGCAGGAGCGCCAGGTCCGTAAGGTCGTCCTGGGTAAGGGGTTCGTTCTTCAGGTGGGTGTGCACGCATCTTACGCCCCGCAGGTGCTTGCGGCCGAGCGGGTAGTCGGAGAGGACCGGTATCACTATCTCCCTCTCCGTGCCGACTATGACCGATACGACCGCGCCCTTGCGGTTTACGATGATGCCTATCTGTCTGCCGGTCTCCCTCGAAAGCTCCGTCATGTGCCTTCCGAGCTCCGGGGTTATCACCCTCGAAGGGGGTATCCGGCGGTTGTATATCCGTTCTATGCCCTTTATCTGGCTGGACTTGAGGCCCAGCAGGTTCCCGTGCGCCTGTGCTATGTCGATACCTCCTTTGGTAAGTGTGATACTGGAAAAGTATATCACAGCGGCACCCCAATAGGATGTTGAAAAAGTCCATCCATGGATTTTCAACTACGATCTGGCCGGGATGGATCCGTCCGAATCTTACGGATTGCTCGACTTTCCAGCCTCGCAATCCGGCAATCCGCCCATGGATTGCCCCGGCGGGTTGTTCTTCAACAACCTGAATAACCTGCTGAAACAAACCATGTCAGGGCCGGATATGGTTTGACTGGGCGTGTGTTTTCTGGTTAATTATTATATCCCACAAACCCCCGGATTCGCCTTTCCGGCAGACAAAGGAGCGTGGATGGCACAGAGGCACGAGATACTCGCCGGAACGAGATGGACGGCTACCGCCGAGGAGCAGGCCGTAACGAACCCCTATGACGGCTCTACCGTCGGGGTTACGTACCTCGCCGGCCCAACGGAGCTTGAGACCGCGGCCGCCGCCGCGGCCGCCTCGTTCGAGGCATTGAAGGCCATGGCGTCATACGAGAGGGCGGAGGCCATCGGCAGGGTGGCGGACTCCATCGGGCACATGGCCGAGGAGCTCGCGGCCACCATCTGCGCCGAGGCGGGCAAGCCCATAAAGGACGCGCGCGGGGAGGTCAAGAGGGCACAGAACACCTTCCGGATAGCCTCCGAGGAGGCAAAGAGGCTCGGCGGAGAGGTCCTCCCGCTCGACATCATGCCCGGGAGCGAGGGGAGGTTCGCCCTCGTAAGACGCTTCCCCGTGGGCGTGGTGCTCGGCATAACTCCGTTCAACTTCCCTCTGAACCTCGTCGCCCACAAGGCCGCCCCCGCCATGGCGTGCGGCTGCCCTATCATAATAAAGCCCGCGCCGAAGACGCCCATTACGGCACTCATGCTCGCGCGGATCATCTCCGACGCCGGCTGGCCCGCCGGGGCGCTGAGCGTGGTGCCGTGCTCCAACGAGAACGCGCAGAGGCTCTTCCTCGACGAGCGCGTAAAGATGCTCTCCTTTACCGGCAGCGCGAAGGTCGGCTGGATGCTCAAGTCCATGGCCGGGCGCAGGAAGGTGACGCTCGAGCTCGGGGGCAACGCCGGGGCCATCGTCCACGACGACGCGGACGTGGAGGCCGCGGCCAAGAGGTGCGCCCTCGGGGCCTTCTCGTACGCCGGGCAGATATGCATCTCCGTGCAGAGGGTCTACATCCACAGGAGCGTCCTGGAGAGGTTCAAGGAGGCCTTTCTTGCTTGCCGCGCCGGGCTCATCTGCGGCGACCCCTCCGACCCGGCTACGGATATAGGCCCCATGATAGACGAGGCCGCGGCCATCAGGACCGAAGGGTGGGTAGAGGAGGCGGTCGAGCAGGGCGCGGTCGTGCTCGCCGGAGGCGGGAGGCGCGCAAGCTTCTTCGAGCCCACGGTGCTTGCCGGCACGAGCCCCTCTATGAAGGTCTGCGGCGAGGAGGTCTTCGCCCCTCTCGTGAACATCGAGCCCTACGACACGTTCGAGGAGGCGGTCGGGCTTGTCAACGCTGGTCTCTACGGCCTTCAGGCCGGGGTCTTCACCAGGGACATGGGCAGGATACTCCACGCATACGAAAGGCTCGACGTCGGCGGCGTGGTCGTGGGCGACATACCCACCTACCGGACGGACAACATGCCCTACGGCGGGGTCAAGATGAGCGGCGCTGGCAGGGAGGGCATAAGGTATGCCATCGAGGAGATGACGGAGATGAAGCTCCTCGCGGTAAAGGCATAGGAGGACGCATGGAGGACGAGCGCGAGTTCCGGGACTGGGAAAAGCTGTACAGGGAAGAGAAGGTGGAGGAGCTCCCGTGGTTCCACCGCGGGCTCGACCACGACCTCGCAAGGGCGCTGGAGGAGCTCGGCCTGAAGGGGGGGACGGCGCTCGACCTCGGCACCGGCCCCGGCACCCAGGCCATGGCGCTCGCGCGCAGGGGCTTCAAGGTCACGGCCACCGACCTCTCGGAGACCGCCATTACGAACGCCGCCGTCGAGGCCCGCAAGAACGGGCTCGACATAGAGTGGATGCCCGACGACATACTCGATACCCGCCTTTCCGGGCCTTTCGACTTTGTATTCGACAGGGGCTGCTTCCACGTACTTCCGCCGGACAGGCGGGAGGATTACGCTCGCACGCTTGCGCGCCTGGTAAGGCCCGGCGGCTATCTCTTCCTCAAATGCTTCAGCCACCTCGAGACCATGGATGGCGGCCCCTACAGGTTCACCCCGGAGCAGCTCCGGGAGATATTCTCCGGCCTTTTCACCGTCGCACAGGTCCGCAAGAGCGTATTCCTCGGTACCCTCAAGGAGCCCCCGAAGGCCCTGTTCTGCGTCCTCAAAAGGCCATAGCGGCGTGTTTTTTAAGGCTTTTGCCGCCCCCCGGGGGGCGCGCTAAAAACCCCTTGTACGCGTTTGCGGATTTTGCTAAAATAAGCAGATTCATTCGATAAAAAATCTTGTCTTTTGTCGCAGGGTGCGTTACTATTTAGTATACTGTATACAATAGACGATGTGCCCATATCCGTAAAAACAACAAAAATGGAAGGTGGTGATTTAGTTGTCTCTTAAGATTACAGAGGATTGCGTAGCTTGTGGTGTCTGTCTGCCGGAGTGCCCGGTCGACGCTATTTCCGAAGGTGACATCTATGTTATCGACCCTGACGTCTGCATAGAATGCAAGGGCCATTATGACTCGCCGAAGTGCGCAGAGGTCTGTCCGGTCGATTGCTGCGTGCCTGCCTAAACGGAGTTTCAAGGTGTCTCGTTCCCGTTTCAGCCGCACAAACAACGCTTAGTGCACCTGCACCATGTTTCCGTAAGTTTTGCCGTATGCCGCCCCCTGCCCCCCAGGGGCAGGGGGCGGCATCACACGGCCACGCCGCCGGCCCTGCCTTTTATCCCGGACCCCGGCGCGCATTAAGATTATTAGACGCAGACGTTTCCGCCTGCCGCATGGAAGGCGGAGGGAGGCCCGCTGTCGGCCCTTCCGGACATTGAAGAGAGAACACCGAGAGGTCGCTGCAGATGAAGGAGTTCGCCATATTCTGGGGATGCACCATTCAGACCCGCTTCCCTTTCATTGAGAAGTCCACGCGTATCGTGCTCGAGAGCTTCAACCTCCCTTACAGGGACATCGACGGCTTTACCTGCTGTCCGGAAAAATCCCTCGTGAACAACGTGGACAAGGCCGCGTTCACCGTAACGGCCGCCAGGAACGTCGCGCTCGTGGACGAGCACGGCCTCGACCTCGTAAGCCCGTGCACCGGGTGCGTCTCGAACCTCGCCTCGGTAAAGGGCGAGCTGAACGCGAACCCCGGAGAGAAGGCGCAGGTGAACTCACTTCTCAAGCAGGTCGGGCGCGAGTTCAAGGGTACGGCCAGGCTCCAGCACTTCGTGCCTTTCTTCCACGACACGGTGGGCCTGCACGCTATTAAGAAAAAGATGAAGAGGGATTTTGCCGGGATGCGCATAGCGCTCCACTACGGCTGCCATATGATAAGGCCCTCGCATGCTCTCAGGAACGACGACCCGCTCGATCCGGTCAAGTTCGACAACCTGATACGAGGCATGGGCGCCGAGAGCCTACAGTTCCTCACCAAGCTCATGTGCTGCGGCCAGGGGCTCGACCGCGTCGACCAGCACGAGACCGCCCTGCACTTCGCCCGCATCAAGCTCAGGGAATTGAAGCAGATTGGCGCGGACGCCCTCGTGCTCTGCTGTCCGTCGTGTTTCCTCCAGTTCGACAACAACCAGTTCCTCCTCGAGAGGGAAGGCGAGAAGTACAACATACCCGTTATCTACTTTACCGAGCTCCTGGGCCTCTCCATGGGGTATACGCCGGCGGAGCTCGGCATGGACGCGCACAGGGTCGATTGCGCCCCGTTCCTCGAGAAATGGGACCGGCTCAACGAAAGGCCCGCGCGCGATACCGGCATATCGGAGACGCTCCGGGCACAGGGCGCGCTCGAATAGGGGGCCGGGGGAGCAACGCGGGGTAGTTTTCTGGGGTGCGGGGCAAGGGGGCCGGGGATGGGTCAAGTGGGTATAGGGGGTATAGGGGGCAGGAGGGCGTGGTCTGCGGGCAGCACGGGGCACGGGGCAAGGGGGTATAGTGGCGGGGCGGCAACAGGGCCGCGGGGCGTAGACGTTGAGGATTTCAAGCCGTACAGGCACCGGAGTAATATATATATGTTAGAGGCCACGTTAAACTTCAAGCTGCTTGAGATGTGCTCGGATTGCGGCGCGTGCTACAGCATCTGCCCCTCGTGCATGAACATACCGGGCTACGACCCGAGGGCGGTCATAAGCGACATACTCGAAGGCGACTACGAGAAGTGGCTCTCCTCGAAGCATATCTGGCAGTGCCTCGAGTGCCACTACTGCCTCGAGATGTGCTACCAGCACTACGGCTTCGAGAACGCGATGACGGCGCTGCGCACCGCCGCCACCAAGAAGGGCATGAACCCGCCGCAGGTAAAGCGCGGCTGGGACATGTTCGTCAAGACCGGCAGGCTCGGGGAGCCGGCCATGCCGGCGCGCAAGAAGTTCAACCTCCCGGCGCCCAGGGCCTCCGGCGCGCAGGAGTTCAAGAAGCTCTACGAGCTATTGAAGGAAGCCAGGCGGGAAGAAGAGCACCCCTGCGGGGGCGACGAGGCCTGAGGACGTTGCGGGGCGCACGCCGCCCCTGCCGGACCATGGCCCATTGAACCGTATAACGGAAAAAACATGGGCCGCGCAAGCGGCCCAAAATCCATAGAAGGTGACTGCCAGTGAACCATGACTATCAGAAAGACATAGCGGGCTGCGGGCTTACCGGGGTTATAAGCAAGAAGAAGCATAGGATGAGCGGCTCCGTCATAGCCAGGTCGCTCGCCCTCATGAACGACCGCGGCAACGGCCTCGGCGCTGGGTACGCCGCCTACGGCATATTCCCCGACTTCGCCGACTTCTACGCCCTGCACGTCATGTACGACGAGCCGGGGGTAAGGCTGGGCGTCGAGGACTATATAAAGGCCAACTACAAGGTCGAGAAGACCGAGGAGATACCGACCTTCCCGGTAAAGGCCATATCCATAAGCCCTCTGCTCGTGCGCTACTTCGTAAAGCCTATCAAGGAAAAGGTGGGCGCGGAGAAGGAGGAGGACTTCGTCGTAAGGACCGTCATGAAGGTCAACTCCGAGATAGACGGCGCGTACATATTCAGCTCGGGCAAGAACATGGGCGCCTTCAAGGGCGTCGGCAACCCGAGGGACATAGCCGATTTTTTCAGGATAGAGGACTACGAGGGTTACATCTGGACCGGGCACACGAGGTTCCCGACGAACACGCCCGGCTGGTGGGGAGGGGCGCACCCATTCACCCTGCTCGATTGGTCGATAGTCCACAACGGCGAGATATCATCCTACGGGATAAACAAGAGGTACCTCGAGATGTACGGCTACAGGCTCGCGCTCCTTACGGACACGGAGGTGGCGGCCTACCTGCTCGACCTGCTTATACGCAGGCACGGGCTTACCGTCCCCGTGGCCTGCCTCGCCCTCGCCGCTCCGTTCTGGAAGAAGATAGACCGGATGCCGGAGGATGAGAAAGAGGTGCTTACAGCCCTGAGGCAGACCTACGGCAGCGGCATGCTCAACGGCCCGTTCTCCATACTCTTCGGGCACAGCAAGGGGCTCGTGGGCTTCAACGACAGGATAAAGCTCCGCCCGCTGGTGGCGGCCGTAAAGGACGACAGGACCTACATGGCCTCGGAGGAATCGGCCATAAGGGAGGTCTGCCCCGACCCGGACAGGGTCTGGTCCCCGAGGGCCGGCGAGCCGGTTATCGTCGACCTCGATGATTGAAGGAAGGCCTGAGTTGTTCGGACTTTCCGCGGCACAGGGACGTGCCGCCATCTTCAATGGCCCAAAGCCATTGAAGATGTGAGAAAAAGAAAAATCTCATTTTTCTTTTTCGTCTCTGAATAATTCAGGGATGAATTATCCGGAGTTCCAAAGACAAGCAGGTTACCGGCACCCGGCCATAGACCGGGGCCGATAAAAACCATTTGGAGGAAGTTGAATGTTTAAGAGCCTTGCGCTGCCTGAGTACCTGGCGAAGATCGATAGAGAGAAATGCATAAGGTGCAAGAGGTGCATACAGAACTGCGGATGGGGGGTATATTCCTGGGGCGGGGACAAGATACTCATCAACACGTCCAAGTGTGTAAAGTGCCTCCGGTGCTACCACTACTGCCCTGAAGAGGCCATAGAGATACTCGACAACGAGACCCGCTACAAGTCCAACGCCTACTGGGGGTACCACAACCTCAGGAACCTCAAGAAGCAGGCGGAGACCGGCGGCATACCGCTTACCGGCATGGGAAGCGACAAGGAGCATGTCATACTCTTCGACCACATCCTGATCGACGCCTGCCAGGTCACGAACCCCTCCATCGACCCGCTGCGTGAGCCGATGGAGCTGAGGACGTACCTCGGCAAGAAGCCTTCGAGCGTGGACGTGGAGACAGGCCCGGACGGCAAGCTCAAGCTCAAGACCAAGATGCCGCCGCAGATAGAGCTCGACGTGCCGATTATCTTCTCGCCCATGTCCTACGGCTCCATAAGCCTCAACGCGCAGAAGGTGCTCGCCATGGCCGCCAAGGAGTGCGGCATAGTTATGAACACGGGCGAGGGCGGCCTCCACGAGGACCTCTTCCCGTATAAGTCGAACGTGATAGTGCAGGTCGCCTCCGGCAGGTTCGGCGTAAACCCCGAGTACCTCAACGCCGGCGTTGCCGTGGACATCAAGATAGGGCAGGGCGCCAAACCCGGCATAGGCGGGCACCTGCCCGGAGAGAAGATACCTCTCGAGGTCGCCAGGGCGCGGATGATACCCGTGGGCACGGACGCGCTCTCCCCGGCCCCGCAGCACGACATATACTCGATAGAGGACCTCCGTCAGCTCATCTACGCCATCAAGGAGGCCACCAACTACAAGCCCGTCTCCGTGAAGATAGCCGCGGTGCACAACGTCGCGGCCATCGCCTCCGGCATCGTGCGCGCCGGCGCCGACATGGTCTACCTCGACGGCTTCCGCGGGGGCACGGGCGCGGCCCCGGCGGTGATACGCGACCACCTCGGCATACCCATCGAGCACGCAATAGCCGCGGTCGACGACAGGCTCAGGCAGGAGGGCATCAGGAACGAGGCCTCCATCATAGCCGCCGGCGGCATACGTTCGAGTGCCGATGCCGCCAAGGCCATCGCGCTGGGCGCGGACAGCGTCGCCATAGGCACCGCCGCTCTCATCACCATGGGGTGCACCACCTGCGGCAAGTGCTACACCGGCAACTGCTCCTGGGGCATCACCACCCAGAGGCCGGAGCTTACCGTAAGGCTCGACCCCGAGGTCTACGCCCAGAGGCTCATCAACCTCGTGCGCGCGTGGAAACACGAGCTGATGGAGATCCTCGGCGCCCTCGGCATAAACTCCGTAGAGAGCCTGCGCGGGAACCGCGAGAGGCTGCGCGGTGTGGGGCTCGACGACCAGACACTCGACATACTCGGCATAAAGCCTGCGGGCAGGTAGGCCCGCCGGGCCGTTAGACGGCCAGGGCAAGGCGTTCACTAAAGACAACGAAACCAGGAGATCAACAGCCAACATGTTCGATATAGAAGCGAAAGGCGTATATTACCGCGACCTGAACAGCAGGATACGCGAGGCGGTGGCCAGGGGCGAGAAGGATATAAGGGTCAGGAACGTAAACGGCCAGTACTACATAGGCGACGGGCTGGCCGGCAAATCGACCATCACCATAGAGGGCGTGCCAGGCAACGACCTGGCGGCCTTCATGGACGGCCCCACGCTCATCGTTAAGGCCAACGCGCAGGACAACATCAGCAACACCATGAACAGGGGCAAGGTCGTCATCCACGGCAACGCCGGAGACGTGCTCGGCTACGGCATGAGGGGCGGCAAGCTCCATGTCCTCGGGGACGTGGGCTACAGGGTCGGCATACACATGAAAGGGGTCAAAAGGCAGTCCCCCACCATCATCGTCGGCGGCACCGCCGGGGACTTCTTCGGCGAGTACCTGGCCGGAGGGGTGCTCATACTGCTCGGCCTGAACTGCGACGGCCCGCTCGTGGGGGACTACCTCGGCACGGGCATGCACGGCGGCGTCATATACGTCCGCGGCGAGGTCGACAAGGAGATGTGCGGCGCGGAGGTCGGCGTGCTCGAGCTCGACGAGAACGACCTGAAGGTCTTGAGAGGCGAGCTTGCCGAGTACTGCAAGGACTTCGGCCTCGACCTCGACGAGGTCATGAAAAAGAGCTTCAAGAAGCTCCTGCCCGTCTCCTCACGCCCTTACGGGAACCTCTACGCGTATTAAAGGTTGTTTTTTAAGCTCTTTTAAGGCGCCCCGCCTTCCGGCGGGGCGCCTTTTTTTGTGCCGGTGCGCCTGCGTCCGCGCTCCGGTGCGCCGCCCATTAACCCCTTGACTTCTTTTTATGAAAAAAGTAATATAAAAATGAGCCAAAAGGAGTTTAAAACCCGCAGTTCCGCTGGCACCGGCGTGGAGAAGGGCTCACCGTATCGAGGAGGATGTCGCAGGTATGGCTTTGGAAAAGTTCGACAGGCTTGAGGAAGGGCTCGGTCGTCTGCTGTTCAGCTTCGAGAACCTTCAGTCCGAGAACCTGGAGTTGCGCGACGCGCTCGAGGCGAAGGAGCTTGAGACAAGGGCGTTGAAGGAGAAGATGGCGAGGCTCGAGGAGGAGAAGCTCCGGGTCAGGAAGAAGGTGGACACCTTGCTTTCAAAGCTCGACGGGTTGACACAGAGCGCGTAGGGGCAAACGGATGGCTTTGAAAAAAGTAGCCGAACTGAAAATATACGGCCACAGCCTCACCGTCAAGAGTGAAGAAGGTGAAGATTACATCCGCGCAGTCGAGGATTACCTAAACAATAAGATAGAGGAGGTTAAGGAGACCACAAAGGCAGTTTCTACTTTGGATCTGGCGCTTTTAGCCGCATTGAACATAACCGGTGAGGTCATAAAGACAAAGGAGATACTTGAGCGGTTGGGAAGGAAATCCGAAGAGCTGTCTGAGTTGATAGACAGGAGACTGGTTTAGGCTATCGAATTCCTCCCCTGCCGGGTTCGTGATCGGTAGGTAATTTTAGAACCAACATTCTAAGAAAGGGAGCCTTCCCTGGTCGGCGGCCGGCATGTCCCCCTGCGGGAAAGTCGAAAGTGGCTCACAAGGCACCCACCTGTTCTGAACAGGTTCGAAATACCGTCGACACGGCCCGCGCGGGGGGAATACATAAAACAGGACATGGACAACGCAAAAAAGGCTGACACATCCGGAATAGTTTCCATACTTCAAGCTTCGCAAAAAAACATTGCGTTTTGTATGATAAAAATCACGTTTCGTGGGGTATTTGAGAAAACCTTAGTGCCCGGGCCTTTCCGGGGCGTATAGACCAGTCCGTCCAAACCTGTCCAGACACTTCTGAACTCCTTTTAAAACCGAATAGGGTAATGAACAGGTCTGCGCTGAAGGAGCGCCTTCGCAGCGAATTGCTCGAAAGGCGCCGTGAGATGTCCTTTGAGGAGGTCTACAGCAGGAGCGCCGTGGTCCAGAAGACCTTCCTCGGTTCCGCGTTCTATGGCTGTGCGAGTGGTCTTTCGCTCTACTCGAGCTTCCGTAACGAGGTGCTGACGGACGAGGTCTTCCGCGCCGCGGCCCTCGGGGGCAAGGATGTCTGCTATCCCCGGGTGGTGAGGGGCGGCGGGCGGCACCTCGAGTTCTTCAGGGTCTCGCACCTCGGTGAGCTCTGCCCGGGCTCCTACGAGATACCGGAGCCAGGGGAGCACGAAGAGGCCGTCGACCCGGCCGCCTTCGACCTCGTGGTCGTCCCCGGGGTCGCCTTCGACACGAAGGGCGGGCGGCTCGGCTACGGCAAAGGGTACTACGACAGGGCGCTCGCACAGATAAGGTGCGATGTCGTGGCCCTCGCGTACGATTTTCAGGTAATAGATGGTGAGATACCCGTTGAGCCGCACGACGTCAGGGTATCGGCCATCATAACGGAGAAGAGGATAATAAGGACGTAAGACTCCTTTTTATCCGTTTTATCCGTCACAACCGGGCCCGCGTGCGGGCCCGGCACCCGGCCGGCCTTCGGGCGGCGGGTGCAAGGCAAAGACCCTTTGCCTCCGCCGGAATAGTCCGGGGTGGGGGAAAAAGGCGCCTTTGACGGGACGGAGAGGGTGGTGTCATAACAAAGCGGCCCTGTCAGTGACAGGATACGGAAAGGGCCCTGCCGGCCCTGAAGTCGGCAGGCCCCGACTTTAAGCCGCCGAGTCCGGCGCAGCCGTCTCATTTAAATACAGGTAGAAGGGGGTTGTTGGTATGGAAATATCGGCGATTATCATCGTTGCCGCCATAGCGGTCATATCGATACTGGTCGGCGTCGGACTCGGTTTCCTGATCAGGAAGAAGATGCTCGAAGCCAACCTTGAGGCAGGCAGCAATACGGCTGCGGCCATAGTGGCCGACGCGAAGAAACAGTCGGAGAACATAAGAAAAGAGGCCGAGCTTCAGGCAAAGGACATAATCTTTCAGGGAAAGTCCGAGTTCGAGAAGGATACGCGCGAGAGGAGAAAAGAGCTTCAGGGGCTGGAGCGCAGGGTGCAGGCCAAGGAGGAGAACCTCGAGAAGAAGTTCGAGGCCATAGACCGCAGGGAAGTCGAGTTCCAGAAAAGAGAGAAGTACCTGGGCATACAGGAGAAGAAGATAAAGGATATGGAAGACGCGGCCGCCGCCGTGCTTGCCGAGCAGAGGAGCAGGCTCGAGGCCATTGCGGGCCTCTCCGCCGATGAGGCGAAAAGGTCCCTTGTCGAGGCCATGGAGAACGAGGCGCGCCTCGATGCCGCCAAGCAATTGAAGAGGATAGAGGAGGAGACCAGGGCCGAGGCGGACAAGAAGGCCAAGGAGATCATAAGCCTCGCCATTCAGCGCTACTCCGGAGAGTACGTGACCGAGAGGACCGTATCGGTGGTACACCTGCCCAACGACGAGATGAAGGGCAGGATCATAGGCAGGGAGGGCAGGAACATACGCGCCATCGAGGCCGCAACCGGCATAGACGTCATCATAGACGACACCCCGGAGGCCGTCATCCTCTCCGGGCACAACCCGGTAAGGAGGGAGATAGCCAGGCTCTCGCTCGAACGGCTGATAACCGACGGCAGGATACACCCCTCACGCATAGAGGAGATAGTCCAGAAGGTCGAGAACGAGGTCTCCCAGACCATAAACGAGGCGGGCGAAAGGGCCATCTTCGACACCGGCCTGCACGGCATCCACAAGGAGATACAAAAGCTCATCGGACGCCTGAAGTTCAGGACGAGCTACGCCCAGAACGTCTACGCCCACTCCATGGAGGTCGCCTTCATCTGCGGCATCATGGCATCCGAGCTCGGTCTGCCCACCAAGATGGCCCGCAGGGCAGGGCTGCTCCATGACATAGGCAAGGCCGTTGACCACGAGGTCGAAGGCCCGCACGCCGCCATCGGGGCGGAGCTCGCCAGAAAGTACGGCGAGGCGCCGAAGATAGTGGCCGCCATCGGCCAGCACCATGACGACAGCCCGGACTCCGTGCTCGGCGTGCTCGTGCAGGCAGCGGACACACTCTCCGCGGCGCGCCCCGGCGCACGCAAGGAGATGCTCGAGACCTACGTGAAGAGGCTCGACGACCTCGAGAACATCGCCAAGGACTTCACGGGCGTGGAGAAGACATACGCCCTGCAGGCCGGACGCGAGATAAGGGTCCTTGTGGAAAACCAGGCCGTCACCGACGAGGGCGCGGTCCTGCTCTCAAAGGACATCGCGCGGAAGATAGAAAAAGAGCTTAGCTACCCGGGCCAGATAAAGGTCACGGTCATAAGGGAATCAAGGGCGGTCGATTACGCCAAGTAACTCACAACCCCGCTACACCAAACGGATGCAAGGCTCTTGAGAGAACCTTTTTTGTGAAAAAGGTTCTCTCAAGCTCTCTCCAAAAATTTTCAGTTCTTCCCGTGGCGGCCCCCGTTTGGGGGGCGCCACGGGAACTAAAAGTCTTTGAAGGGGGTCTGGGGGAGACTTTCTACAGAAAGTTTTCCCCGGAAGTCTTTCAACCATATATATGGCGGGGTTGCAAAGGGTAGCCCGATGGGTTTGGTACGGATACTATTCATAGGCGACATCGTGGGCAGGCCCGGCAGGATAGCGGTCAGGGAGCTGTTGCCCCGTCTTGTCGGCGAGCATTCCCCGGACATGGTCATAGCCAACGGGGAGAACGCCGCCGGCGGTTTCGGTCTGACGCCGGATATAGCCGAGGATCTGCTCGCCCTTCAGATAGACGTCATGACCACGGGCAACCATGTCTGGGACAAGAAGGAGATATACCCATATCTCGATGCCGGGTCGAGGGTCTTGAAGCCTGCCAACTACCCGGAGGGTACGCCCGGCGCTGGGTGGGGGGTCTACGAGTGCCCGAGCGGGGTGAAGGTCGGGGTCCTGAACCTTCTTGGCCGGGTCTTTACGGATAGCGTCGACTGCCCTTTCGCCGTGGGCAGGAAGGCCGTGGAGGAGATGCGCAAGCAGACGCCCGTGGTGGTGGTGGACATGCACGCGGAGACGACCTCGGAGAAGGCGGCCATGGGCTGGTATCTGGACGGCCTTGCGAGCGCGGTCATCGGCACGCACACCCATGTGCAGACCTCGGACGAGAGGGTCCTGACAAAGGGCACGGCGTTTATAACCGACGCGGGCATGACAGGGCCCACGGAGTCGATTATCGGCATGCGCAAGGAGGAGATTATACAGAAGTTCCTCACGCGCATGCCCGTAAGGTTCGACGTGGCCACAAAGGGCGTGGAGCTCCAAGGCGTTCTTATAGAGGTGGATAGCGGGGACGGCAGGGCGCTCTCGATAGAGCGCATAAAGATGCCGGTCTGAATCGTAACGGATATTCTCGGATATGGACGCAAAAAAACAGCTTGAGATAATAAAGCGAGGCACCGCCGGCATAATAACCGAGGGCGAGCTCCTCAAGAAGCTCACGAAGTCGGTGGCAAAGGGCAGGCCCCTGCGCGTAAAGGCGGGCTTCGACCCCACGGCCCCTGACCTGCACCTCGGCCACACGGTGCTCATGCAGAAGCTCAAACACTTTCAGGACCTCGGCCACCACGTGCTGCTGCTCATCGGGGACTTCACCGGCATGATAGGCGACCCCTCCGGCAAGTCGGAGACCCGCAAGCCGCTGACGCGCGAGCAGGTCGCGGCCAACGCCAGGACATACACCGAACAGGCCTTCAAGATACTCGACGAGCGCAAGACCGAGGTGGTCTTCAACAGCGAGTGGATGGAGAGGCTGACTTCGAGCGACATGATAGGCCTGATGTCCAGGTACACGGTGGCGCGCATGCTCGAGCGAGACGACTTCCAGAAGAGGTACGCCCAGGGCCGCCCCATAGCCATCCACGAGTTCCTCTACCCGCTCATCCAGGGCTACGACTCCGTGGCCCTGAAGTCCGACGTCGAGCTCGGGGGGTCCGACCAGCTCTTCAACC
>JBHHYT010000037.1:0-21513 GCA_046757705.1 Thermodesulfobacteriota bacterium | reverse complement strand
GTGCCGGCCAATCCGCTTTTGCTTGAGTACCAGAGACTCCAGCATGAACTGGCCGGCCTTCTTTCCATCTATAATGAAAAATACCCGGACGTGGTGATAGCGAGGAAGCGTATCAATGAGATCAAACAGCTGATTGCCAGGGGTGATGATAAGGAAGAAGTGGATGACTCGGGCGAGTTTGTGGAAATAAAACCGGAGGTCCGCAATCCAGAGATATACAACAGCCTTGTGGCGGTCAAATCCAACATTTCAAGGCTTCAGCAGCGCGAGGCCGATCTGAGGAAGCAGATCAAGGTATATGAGAGGCGCGTTGAAGAGATACCGGCCAACGAGCAGAGGTTGTCGGACCTTCGCAGGGATTACGACGTGTCCCTGAGAAACTATCAGACGCTGCTTGAGAAGAAGTTCAACGCGAAGCTCTCGGAAAACCTCGAAAAGAGGCAAAAAGGCGAGAGGTTCACCATTATAGACCCGGCGAACCTTCCTGAAAAACCTTTCAAGCCGAACAGGTTCATGGTCGTTGTGGTGGCGTTCTTTGGCGGCACCGGCACCGGCGTGGGGCTTATAGCCCTCCTGGAGTTTCTGAACCCGTTGTTCCGCAATCCCGAGGACTTTGAAGGGGTAGTGCAACTAAAGGTATTAACGACGATACCCGAGTTCTCGAAGAGGCCGTCGGGGTATTCAAAAAAGGGATAGTCCCTGAGGCCGAAAGGGGTGGCGCATCATGGATTTTTTCAAACGCATATTATCCAAGGGCCGGAAGGTTGACGCCCCGGCGGAGCAGACCCATTCCGGGCCGCAGCTGACCATCGTTGACAAAGGCCCTGCCCCGTGCGCAAGGATATGGGCCGTGGGAGGTGGCAAGGGTGGCGTTGGTAAGAGCCTTGTGGCGGCCAACTTTGGGATAGCGCTTTCGCGGCTCGGTAAGAAGGTGCTCATGGTGGATGTCGACTTCGGCGCGGCGAACCTCCACACGTTTCTGAACATGGACGGAGGGAAGGCCACGCTCTCCAGATTCCTTAAATCCGGTTCCACGGAGATCGTCCCGTTCGCGAGCAAGACCGGTATTGAGAACCTCGACCTGGTAAGCGGCGCCAGGGACTCGCTCGATGTGGCTGACAACGGAGGGGCGGGCATAGTAAGGCTCAAAGAGGCCCTGCTGGATGTGCCCTACGACTACGTGGTACTCGACATAGGCCCGGGCACGTCCGCCAACATACTCGACCTGTTCCTCACGGCGGATGAGGGGGTACTGCTTACGACCCCGGAACCCACATCCATAGAGAACTCCTACAGGTTCCTCAAGTGCCTGTTCCTGAGGAGGATAAGGAATATCGCCAGCTCCCGGGAGGAGACGAACCTCAAGGTCCTCCTCCACCGTATATTCGCCGGGCAATGGTCGAGCCGCTTGAAGACCGTGGCGGACATACTGGCGCAGATAAAGGCGCTCGACCCGGAACGGGGCGAACTGCTCAACGAGATACTCGGTGACACCAGGGTCTCCATCATCGTGAACCAGGCAAGGACCCAGGCGGACAGGGAGATAGGGGAAGGCATGAAGGCGGCCTGCCGCAGTTACTTCGGTATAGAGATAGGCTTTCTTGGCGACATAGGCTACGAGGAGAGCGTCCATGAGTCCATACGCTCCAGGAACCCGCTCATACTGTCTTACGGCCAGACGGATGCCGCAAGGGGGATAGAGGCTTGCATGCAACGGCTCCTGGGCAGGGAGCAGGGACAAAGAAGAAGCATGGCGTGACAATCTTAACCTATGCCCTGCCCTGCAGGGGATACTGAACATGTATCAATCAAAGGAACAGACGGGTACCTATGAGACAGAAATTAGATAAAAACTACTACGACCTGCTCGACATCGGCCCGGACGCATCTGTGGAAGATATAGAGAGCGGCTACAGGCGGGCCATGGAGTTGTACGAAGGAGATTCTGCCGCCACCTACTCCCTGTATACCGCCGAGGAGAAAAAGGCCCTTGTCGATATGCTGAAGACTGCGTACGAGACGCTCAGGGACCCGGCTAAGAGGACTGCCTACGACTCAATGATGGCTGCCCCCGTCCTCGATGACGAGCCCTGTGAGCTGGATATGGACGAGCTGCGCGCCGGGCTCGTGGAGACAGACCACAGCGCATACTTTAGAAAACCCGCCATCGGCATAAAGACCGTCGTAGAGCTCAAGGCCCCCTTTTCCCTGACGGACAGCGCGGACCAGATGGTCGCCGAGCAGTACCGCATACTTTACATGAAGCTCGAGGAGATGAGGCTGGACAAAGGCTACAGGGCCTTTGCCATTACGAGCGCGGTCAAGGACGAGGGCAAGTCGGTAACCTCGTTCAACCTCGCGTACCTGATGGCGATGGACTTCAAGAAAAGGACCATCCTCGTCGAAGCCGACTTGCGGAAGGCCTCGACGGTGAATAATTATCTCAAAAAACCCGGTCAGTACGGGCTCGCCGACGTCCTTTCCGGCAGGTGCGACCTCCACTCGGCCATTGTGAATGTTGAGGGGACCAGCCTTTACATGCTTCCCACCGGGTCCCTGACCAAGAAATCTTCGGAGCTTATCGGCTCCCAGCGCATGAAGTCGGCCATGAGCACTATAAAGGCCGAGTTCGAATATATAATAGTCGATTCGCCCCCGATCCTTCCCCTCGTGGACGTGAGTATACTGTCGAAGCTTGTCGATGGTCTTCTGATCGTGGTAAGGGCCGGAAAGACTTCCAGAAACCTCGTGGTGAAGGCGCTTGACTCTGTATCTAACGCCAATCCCCTGGGTGTTATCCTCAACGGCGCTGATACGAAACTAAAGAGGTATTACTACTAACGACAACAACCGGGATGCCCTATCATGAATACAATCAGCGGATACAAGTCCAGGTTCTTCGTCGTATGGGTTTCGGAGTTCATACTCATATTCCTCTCCTCCACAGCCGCGGCGTCGGTAAGGCTTTACTTCGATAACGGCAATATCCAGTACTACGACCCGTTCTTCGTCAAGACCGGCGTCCTGACCATTACCTATGTGATCTACTTCTACTACTTCGACCTTTACACGCCGGACATGTACAGGCCGAGCCGCCTGATGTTCATAAAGCTCATGAGCGCCTCTGTCCTGGCCACTGTCACGCTCTTGAGCATATTCTACGTTGTGCCGTCGCTCAAGACCTGGCGAGGGATACTGCTCATCGAAACACTGATGCTCCCCCCCCTTATCCTTGTCTGGAGACTCTTCCTGTCGAGGGTAAAAGGCCTCAATCTGCCGAGCAAGCGTGTCCTGATAATCGGCTCCGGCGCCCTCGCCAAGAAGATAGGCGGGGCCATACACAGGCAGTCCGAGTACGGGCTCCAACTCGCCGGCTTCATCGACGACGACCCGAGCAAGCTCGGGGTGTCGATCGTGAACCCGGGGGTCGTCGGAGGCTACGGAGACATAAACCGGGTCGTGGCCTCGGACCACATACACATGATAATAGTGGCGCTGCCTGACAGGAGGGCGAAGCTGCCGATGTCGGCGCTCCTGGACTGCAAGCTCAAGGGTATATCCGTCATAGAGGGTGAGACCTTCAACGAGCGGATTACGGGCAACATCCCGCTCGACCACCTCAAGCCGAGCTGGATGGTCTTTTCCGACGGGTTCAAGTCGCTGCGCTCCAGAAAGATATTGAAAAGGAGCCTGGACCTCGCCATGGCGGTCGTCTGCCTTATACTCTCGTCGCCGTTGATGCTCCTGACGGCCGCTCTCGTGAAGCTCGAGTCAAAGGGGCCCGCGATATTCTCCCAGGTCCGTGTCGGCGAGCACGGGAAAGAGTTCAATGTCTACAAGTTCCGCTCCATGATGCAGGACGCCGAGGCATCGACCGGCCCGGTCTGGGCCGGCGCAACCGACAACCGCGTAACGCGCGTGGGCAGGGTCATCAGGAAGATACGCTTCGACGAGCTCCCCCAGCTTATAAATGTCTTATGGGGGGACATGAGCTTCGTGGGCCCCCGCCCGGAAAGGCCGTTCTTCGTCTCACAGCTCAAGGAGAAGATACCCTACTACGAGATGCGTACCGTCGTAAAGCCCGGGCTGACCGGCTGGGCGCAGATAAAATACCCGTATGGCGCCACCGAGCATGACGCCCTTGAAAAGCTCCAGTACGATATCTATTACATCAAGAACATGTCCCCGCTTCTTGACCTGCTGATATTCTTCTGGACCATCAAGGTCGTCCTCACAGGGAAAGGGGCCCGGTAACGGGCTCTCAGGGACAATCCTATGTTCAACTGGTTTTTGATATATACGAAACCGAGATGTGAAGACAGCGTCTCAAGCAAGTTCGTTGAGAACGGATTCGAGGTGCTGAATCCCAAGATAGAGGAACGCAGGTACATCAGGAGGAAGATCCAGGATGTGCTCTCCCCCCTCTTCCCTTGCTACCTGTTCGTCCGCTTCGACATCCCCGCAGACTACCGCCTTATTAAATACACCAGGGGCGTAAAGAGCGTGGTGGGGCCCGAGCATATCCCCTCCGTGGTTCCCGAGGAGATCATAGGCCAGATAAGAAAGAGGATGGAGGGCGGGGTCATACGCATGGAGCCCTGCAGTTTTGTCCACGGAGAGGATGTGTCGATTCAAGCCGGTCCGTTCGAGGGGCTCGAGGCCGTATTTGAAAGACAACTGAAGGGTTCCGAAAGGGTGTCGATATTGTTGAAGGCGGTAAACGCAAGGGTCGTCGTGGACGCGTCTATCCTGAAGCGGGCCTGATCGGGCATTTTATGCCGCCGCTCCACTGGGCGCGGTAACAGGAGCAGGGGCTGGTTCCGCCCCGGGCCGTTGACGGGTCTTACGGGCAACAGCCTTTTTCGAGCAGCCGGCGGCATGCGGGGCCGGCTGCACAGGCGTCGCATGTCGTGATGCGTGTGTGTTACATAGCGTTTTTTCTAACAGGTCCATCGTCCTTGATGCACCTGAACGGCGGTAGCCCGCCCGGTTCAAGGTGAACGGCTTTATTTATGTGCGGAATAGCTGGCATATTCAATCTTACAGGCGAACAGGCGGTACCCGAACAGACCGTCAGGCGCATGCTCTCGGTCATCGAGCACCGGGGCCCGGACGAGTTCGGGCTCTACTCCGACGCCAGGGCAGGCCTGGGGCACGCCAGGCTGAGTATCATAGACCTGTCGGGCGGCCACCAGCCCATGTGCAACGAGGACTCCACCGTCTGGATAACCTTCAACGGCGAGATATTCAACTACGTCGAGCTTAGAAGCGAGCTCATTGCAAAAGGCCACAGGTTCCGCACCCAGTCCGACACCGAGGTAATCGTACACCTGTACGAAGACCACGGCCGCGCCTGCCTCGATTACCTGAACGGCCAGTTCGCCTTCGCCATCTGGGACAAGAACAAAGAGGAGATATTCATCGCGAGGGACAGGATGGGGATCCGCCCGGTCTTCTACGCACAGGCGGGCGGAAGGTTCTACTTCGCCTCGGAGATAAAGGCCATCTTCGCCGCGGGGGCGGTGGACAGGAGGCTTGACCCGGTGGCCCTCGACGAGATATTCACCTTCTGGTGCACCGTGCCCCCGCGCACGGCCTTTGCGGGGGTCTCGGAGCTTGCCCCGGCACACTACCTGGTCGTGAAGGACGGGACGGTGAGCGAGAGGCCGTACTGGGACCTGTCGTTCGCCGAGGAGCCCGGGAGGATCTCCTTCGAGGACTCCGTGGAAGAGCTGCAGCGGCTCCTCATAGACTCTACCAGACTCCGTTTGAGGGCCGATGTCCCTGTAGGCGCGTACCTGAGCGGGGGGCTCGACTCCTCGGTTACGACGGCGCTTATCAGGAACTTCACGAGCGCCCCTCTCCAGACCTTCTCCATCGCCTTCGAGGACGCCGACTACGACGAGAGCTCCCACCAGAAGGAGATGGCGAAGGCCCTCGGGACCGAGCACAACGAGATAAGATGCTCGTACGACGACATATGCCGCAGCTTCCCGGACGTTATATGGCACACCGAGAAGCCTGTCCTGCGCACGGCCCCGACCCCTCTGTTCCTGCTCTCCAAGCTCGTAAGGGACAGCGGCTTCAAGGTGGTCATGACAGGCGAGGGCGCCGACGAGGTGCTGGGAGGCTACGACATCTTCAAGGAGACCAAGATACGCCAGTTCTGGGCCCGTTTCCCCGACTCCCTGATACGGCCGCTTCTCCTGAAGCGTCTATACCCTTACCTTCCGGCCTTTCAGGGACAGTCCAGGGCTTACAGGGAGGCGTTCTTCAACTCGGGCCTTTCCGACCCCTCCAACGCGTTTTTCTCGCACCTGCCGAGGTGGAGGACCACATCGAGGAACAAACTCTTCTTCTCCGACGAGGTGAAGTCCTCCCTGACGGGCCCTTCCCCGGTCCAGACGCTCACGGCGACTCTGCCAGAAGGATTCGAGCGCTGGGAGCCGATGGCCCGGGCCCAGTACGTAGAGTCCAAGGGATTGCTCCCGGGCTACATACTCTCGTCCCAGGGGGACAGGATGGCCATGGCAAACTCGATAGAGGGGCGCTTCCCCTTTCTCGACCACAGGGTGGTGGAGTTCGCGGCAAGGCTCCCGCTGCACTACAAGATACGGGCCCTGAACGAGAAGCATATACTGAAGAAGTCGATGAAGAGGTACCTGCCCGAGAGCATCGTAAAGAGGACGAAGCAGCCGTACCTCGCGCCGGACGGAAAGAGTTTTTTCAATAACGGCAGGCCAGCCGACTATGTGGAGGAGCTCCTCTCGGATGCCTGTCTCGCAGAGTACGGGTACTTCAACCCCAGGCCGGTAAGGCTGCTCTTCAACAAGTTTCTCAAGGGCGGCGCCATAGGCTTCAAGGACAACATGGCGCTCGTGGGCATACTGTCCACACAGATACTCCACTACAGGTTCATAAAGCAGTTCGACCTGGCCGGAAGGTGAGCGTCCCGCCCCGTCCGGACGTCCGGACGGGGCCTTCACCGCCCGCCCGGCGCGTCTCTTGTGCCGCAGGCATTAAAGAACGAATAACAAAGAAGGAGGAACACATACATGCGGGAGAAGATACGCGAGTTCATCTTTAAAAACTTCCTCTTCGAGGCCGCCGACAGCAACCTCAAGGACGACGATTCCTTTCTCGAGCAGGGCATCATCGACTCCACCGGCATGCTGGAGCTGGTCAACTTCCTTGATGAGAGCTTTGAGGTCAAGGTGGAGGACGATGAGCTAATACCCGAAAACCTCGACTCGGTGAACTGTCTGGTTGACTTTGTCACGAGGAAAAAGATACCAGCGTAGGACCGTTATGCTTATTGACAGACTGCTTCAGGAGAGTTCGCAGAGGCACCCGGAGAAGACCGTCCTCGTTCACGCGGGGCGGAGGGCCGGCTACGCAGAGATATTCGAACGTTCGATGGGGCTGGCGTCGGTGCTCCAGGGGCTCGGGCTCAAAAAGGGCGACAGGGTCGTAATAGCGCTTGAAAACAGCGCCGAGTATCTTATCGCGTACTTCGGGGCCCTTCTTGCCGGGTGCGTGACGGTGCCGATAAGCCCGGCCACCTCCGCGCCCGGGTACCACAAGATAATGTCGGACTGCGGCCCAAGTGCCGTCATCTCCGGCCCGGCGCTCCTTAAGGCCCTCGAGAAGCAGAAGACCCCATGCGCGGTCCTCTACATCCTCGTGGGCGGGAGCCTTGATTGCGCGGCCCCCCCCGGAACGCTCCTTACCTCTTTCGAGGAATGCTCCACCAGGGGCGCCGGCAGCCTCAAGGGCCCCGCAAGGTCTGAGAAGGACCTGGCGTCGATCATATACACGTCAGGGACCACCGGAAACCCGAAGGGCGTCATGCTCTCGCACATGAACCTTTCGGCCAACACGGAGTCGATAATAAAGTACCTGGGGCTGACAGCCTCCGACAGCGTCATGGTGGTCCTCCCGTTCCATTACTCGTACGGGAACTCGCTGCTGCTGACGCATGTCTCTATCGGCGGCACACTGGTGGCGGACAGGAGCTTCATATACCCGAATGTGATGCTCGAGCTTATGAACAAGGAGCGGGTGACCGGTTTTGCCGGTGTCCCCTCGACCTTCGCGATCCTGCACCACCGCTCCAACTTCAAGCACTCCGAGTTCCCGCACCTGCGCTACATAACGCAGGCCGGGGGGCCGATGCCCCACGCGATGGCCTACGAGATATTAAAGACCGTGCCCCACACCAAGCTCTATATCATGTACGGGCAGACCGAGGCCTCGGCGCGGCTCTCCTACCTGCCGCCTGAAGACCTCCACAGGAAGCACGGCTCTATAGGAAAGGCGATACCCGGGGTAAGGCTCGACGTCCTCAACGAAAAGGGCGAGCCGGTCAAGCCCGGCGAGACCGGCGAGATAGCGGCCTGCGGAGAGAACATCATGATGGGGTACTGGGAAAACCCGGACGAGACCGCGAGGACGATACGCGGCGGCAGGCTCTTTACCGGCGACATGGCGACGGTGGACGACGAGGGATACATATACATAATCAGCAGGAAGAGCGACATGATAAAGAGCGGGGCGCACAGGATAGCCCCGCGCGAGATAGAGGAGGCTATCCTCGAGCATCCGGCGGTACTCGAGGCGGCCGTGGTCGGCACGCCCGACCGGATACTCGGCGAGGCCATCTGCGCCTTCGTTGTGCTCAAGGACGGGCGCGCATGCGCCGCGAACGATCTGATGCGCCTGTGCAGGTCTATCATCCCCCCCTTCAAGCTGCCGAAGAGGATATGTTTCGTGCCCGACCTGCCAAAGACAGCGAGCGGGAAGATAAAGAAGGAAGAGCTTAAAAAACAGAGACTGCCGAGGTGAACAGATGAAGACATGCTCAAGATGCATACTCCCCGAGACCTTCCCCGGGATAGACTTCGACGATAAAGGCGTATGCAACCACTGCAGGGCCTTCAAGGGCATGGAGGTGCTGAACGAACACAAGAGGGAATACGAGGAGAAGTTCCTGGCCCTTGTCGAGAAGCACCGCTCCGAGGGGTCCTACGACTGCCTCATGGCCTTCAGCGGGGGCAAGGACAGCACCTATACCCTGATGGTGTTGAGAAAACGCTACAACCTCAGGGTTCTGGCCCTCACGCTGGACAACGGCTTCATCTCCGAGGGGGCCTTCCGGAACATGTGCTCCGTGACCGACAACCTCGGCGTGGACCACATGATATTCAAGCCGAGGTTCGAGCTTATGAAGCGCATCTTCATCGGGGCGGCCAAAGAGGACATATACTCGAGAAAGACCCTTGAGAGGGCGTCCACCATCTGCACATCGTGCATCGGGATAGTGAAGTTCTTCACGCTCAAGACCGCACTTGAGAAGGGCATCATGATGATAGGCTACGGATGGTCCCCCGGGCAGGCCCCTGTCCAGTCCTCCGTCATAAGGGTCAACCCGTCGCTCATAAGGGCCACGCAGGCGGCCATACTCAAACCCCTTTCAAAGGTCGCCGGGGACGAGGTTGGCTCGTACTTTCTCGGCCCGGAGCACTTCGCCATGACAGAACGCTTCCCTCATAACGTCCACCCGCTGGCGTTCCTCGACTACAACGAGGAGCGGATAATAAGGGAGATCGGGGAGATAGGCTGGGAGGCGCCCGACGACACGGACGCCAACTCCTCGAACTGCCTGCTCAACGCCTTCGCGAACGAGGTCCATATAAAGAGGTTCAACTTCCACCCCTATGTCTGGGAGATAGCCAACATGGTGAGGACAGGGGTCATGGGGCGCGAAGAGGGGTATGAGAAGATCTACGGGGAGCAGCCTCGTGCGCTCCTCGACATCGCCAGGGACCGTCTCGGTATCTGATGCGGGCCAAGCTTGTAAATAATTTCCTCGAGGACAGCGCCAGAAGGCGCCCGGACAAGACCGCGCTCGTCGCAGGCCCGCAGAGGCGCACCTACCTTGAGCTTGACGCCATGTCGGACGCCCTGGCCGCCTCCCTCGTCGCCGAGGGCCTTCAAAAAGGCGAACGCGTGGCCGTTCTCCTCGACAACTCCGTAGAGGCCGTTGTATCCATCTTCGGCATACTCAAGGCCGCCGGGGTCTTCCTGATGGTCAACCCATCCACCAAGGAGGAGAAGCTCACCTACATACTCAACAACTGCCGCGCCTCGGCGCTCATCGTCCCGGCAAACAAGCTCAAGGCTTTGAGCGGCGTCTGCTCTTCGGTCCGGTCGCTCACCACGCTGTACGCCGCCGGGGAGTTGAAGGAAGGGGAGGTGGTGCCGGGTAAAGCCGTGTTATCCCTGTCCGGGGTGCTCGGCGCCGGCGCGCCAGCAGCGCCGGCGAGGCGTCCCATAGACGCCGACCTTGCGACCATCATCTACACTTCTGGCTCCACCGGCAACCCCAAGGGCGTGATGATGACCCATCTGAACATGGTCTGTGCCGCCGACTCCATAACCAGTTACTTGGAGAACACGGAGGACGACATAATACTGAACACACTGCCGCTCTCTTTCGACTACGGGCTCTATCAGGTACTGATGGCCTTCAAGGTCTCGGCCACCGTGATACTGGAGAAGTCTTTCACCTACCCGTACAAGGTCTTGAATACGATGATAACCGAACGGGTGACCGGTTTCCCGATTGTCCCGACCATCTCGGCGATACTCTCTCAGATGGAGAGTCTCAACGGACAGGGCTTCGATTCCCTGCGCTACATAACCAACACCGCCGACGCGTTGCCGCTCTCGCATATAGAGAATCTCAAAAAGATCTTTCCCGGGGCGCGGATATTCTCCATGTACGGCCTTACCGAGTGCAAGAGGGTCGCATACCTTCCCCCCGATGAGGTCGGCACAAGGCCCGCCTCTGTCGGCAAGGCCATGCCGAATACCGAGGCCTTCATCGTCGATGAGAACGGCGTCAGGGTCGGCCCGGGCGTGATAGGCGAGCTTGTCGTGCGCGGCAACCACCTGATGCGCGGCTACTGGGAGATGCCAGAGGAGACGGCGAAGATGCTCCGGCCCGGGGAGTACCCCGGCGATACGCTCCTCTATACCGGAGACCTCTTCAGGGCCGACGATGACGGGTACCTTTACTTCGTGGCCCGCAAGCACCACATGATAAAGTGCAGGGGCGAGAAGGTCAGCCCCGTGGAGGTCGAAAATGTCCTCTACGGGATAGACGATGTCGTCGAGGCCGTTGTCACGGGAGAGCCCGACCCTGTGCTGGGAGAGGCCATAAAGGCATTCGTGGTATTGAGGGAATCGAGCGCCCTGATGGAAAAGGATCTGCTCGCCTACTGCTCGAGGCACCTTGAGGACCACATGGTGCCGCAGAGGATAGAGTTCGTCAAAGAGCTGCCGAGGACCGCCTCCGGAAAGATACACAGGGCACGTCTCGGAAAGGTCCCTGCCCGGGGGGCCTCGGGAGTCAAGTCCGGGACCGCCTGAGAAACGGCGATCAAAGAACAAACCCATGCCAAACGCCTGCGAAAAAACAGCTCAAGATGCCGTGGCCCCGGTGCACCTCGCATCAAAGACGATGTGGGCGCAGCTGGCGGTCCTCGGCCTTGCGTTCCTCATAGCCCTTGGCGGCCCCCTTGCGCTCCTCGTAGACACGTGGAGCTACATGGACTTCTCGCACGGGGCTTTGGTCCCCGTGGTGAGCCTGTACATCGTCTGGGTCGAGCGCGAAAGGCTCAAGGCGCTGGAACTCTCCCCGAGCTACCTGGGCGGGATAGCGGTACTGGCGGCAGGCGCTGTAATACTCATGCTCGGCAGGACCGCCGGGGTGGTGCTCGTCGAAGAGACCAGCTTGCTGGTCATCATACCGGGGCTCGTGCTACTCCTTCTGGGCTTCAGGTTCATCAGGGCCCTTGCGCTCCCGCTTGCGTACCTGCTGCTGATGGTCCCGGTGCTGAACCCTCTGATCGACAGGGTGCACTGGCCGTTCCAGCTCATAACCGCGAGGTTCGCCGCCGCCGTGCTGCCGTACTGCTCGGTCCCGGTCTACCGGAACGTACAGTTCCTGGAGCTGCCTAACGTCTCGCTCGAGGTCGCCGAGGCGTGCAGCGGCGCAAACTTCATGGTCTCGGTCATCGCCATAGCCATCCCGCTCGCGTACTTCACGCAGAGGGAGTGGTGGCGCAAGGCGGTGTTGATGGTGGTGGCTTTTTTCATAGGGCTTTTCACCAACGGGCTGCGGGTGACGCTCATAGGCGTCTGGTCGTATTACGAGCTCGGGGACGCGCTCCACGGGCCGTACCACCTCCTTCAGGGGTACTTCGTCTCCATATTCGGGTTCATATTCCTCTTCGCCGCCGCCCACCTCCTGAAGCGTTTGCGCCCCGGCCGCGTTGAGGAGGGCCCGTCCGGCGCAGCGGCCGCACCTCCGGCGCGCCTTGCCCGCACCGGCCGGAAGGGCTTTACCTCCGCATGGGCCACGGCCGTTGTCATCCTGGCGGCCATCGGCGTTGCTTATTCCTTCTACAGCCCCTCTCCGGTGCCGTTGGGAAGGTCCCTTGCGGAGTTCCCCATGGCCGCCGGGCCATGGAAAGGAAGCCCCTCGGATTACTACGGGACGGACGCCCTGAGGGTCCCGGACGCCACCGATGAGCTCAACGCCGTCTACCGGAGCGCCTCGGGCAGGGCTGTCGGCCTGTACATAGGATATCTTGACTCACAGACCCAGGACAGGGAGCTGATCGGCACGCATTTTTCGAAACTGTACATGGATATGAGCGAGTTCATTGTGCCCGGCCCGGGCGCCGGGATGACTGTAAACAGGACGGTGCTTAAAAAAGGCCCGCGGGAATCGGTCGTCCTTTTCTGGTATAATTTGAATGGAAGGCCCGTGGCCAACAGGTACTCCGCCAAGCTCGCCACTGCGGTAGACGGGCTCGTGCACAGGCAGACCAACGGCGCGTTCGTCATGGTAACGGCCGAGTTCGATGGCGACGAGGACATGCAGAGGGCCTTGAACGACGAGGCCGCCCTGATAAACGAGTTGAGACCGGCCTTGAGCGGTTTTTTCAAACAACGGTAATACGGAGAGCGTGCATGGTACAGAGGATCAGCAGGAGGGTATTCCTCACCCTGACCTCTATGGGGTTGGCTCTGGTGGCCATTCCTTTCATAAGGAAGGACGGCTTTTCTCTCTCCTCTCTGCTCGATTCCGTGAGTGGCGCGCCCAGAAGCGTATCCGATATCTATGTCTCAAGGGAGGGCACCCCTCAGCAGAATGTCGCCAAGGTGATCGAGATGATGGGCGGGATAGAAAAGTTCGTCGGTAAAAAGGACATCGTGGTGTTGAAGCCCAACGCCCAGTGGTGGAACCAGGGCAGGACCAACTTGGCGGCCATGAAGGGTTTTATAGACCTTGTGCTTGGTATTCCGGGCTTCGAGGGCGAGGTGATGATCGCCGAGAACCAGCACTTCATGGACGAGAAGCTCCCGGAGGGGGAGAAGGACAACATCAGGGGGTGGACGCACCTGGGCGATATAAACGGCGACATAGACGGCGTAAATCACAACCTGAACACCCTGATCGAGCTGTACAGTAAGAGAGGGATAAAGAATGTGACCAAGTACCACTGGAGGGACGGGGGCCCGAAGCCCAAGGACGCCTGGGGCAACGGCATGAACGGAGGGGTCGTCAAGGGCCCCGGGGAGGGCGACGGCTATGTCTGGACCGATATCGTCTACCACTACTCCCCCATATTCGGCATCAAGAAGTGGAAGGTCATGATGACATACCCGGTATTCACATCCGCCTACAGCGGCATAACCGTCGACCTCAAGAACGGCGCCTTCCAGCGCGACGGCAGGGGAGGGGGCTCTTATCTGCGCGACAGGCGGGTGCGGCTCATAAATTTTCCGGTGCTGAACTCCCACGGCGGGGATACCGGGATAACGAGCGCGCTCAAGAACTACATGGGGATTACGGACCTCTCGTGCGGCGTGCCCGGCCTGAGGCCCGGGGGATACCACAACGTGCATGCCTGCGGCGGGACCATCTTCAGGTACGCCAAGGCAGGCCCCGTGGGCCACTTCATCAAGACGATCAAGAAGGCAGACCTTAACATAGTCACGGCCGAATGGGTCGGGTGGGGCCACCGGACCGATACATCGAAGGCCACGAGGGCCAGGACGATACTCGCGGCGACAGACCCCGTCTCTCTCGATTACTACTCCGCCAAGTATCTCGTCTATCCGTTAAGCCGGGACAAGATACACAACCCGGACAATACCGGAAGCCCGATAAGGCATTACCTCGACCTCGCGGTGGACGCCCTCGGGGCCTCCCCCCTGCACAGAAGGTCTTTTGAGGTCTACAATTACTCGTTCACGTCCGGCCGTAAGGACCCGGTGGTCGACAGGTTTGACTACGGCGCGTGACAGGGGATCTCCCGGGCCTCCGTCCCTTCCGTGACCATCCCGCACCAACACATAAACAAAGGAAGATGAGCAAGTATATAATCGAAAAGGCCGATCTGGTCAGGCAGAAGGGGGAGATACTCGCCCTGCTGCAGAGGAACCTCGAGGGGATATCCGATGCAAGGTTCGACTGGAACTACCTCAAGGCCCCTGCCATCTGCTGGGTGGCGAGGCTTGGCTCTACCGGGGAGATTGTAGGCTCATGCGCGATATTCCTCCGTGATATCACCGTGAACGGCACCCCGGCGAAGGCCGGCATAGCGGGGGACTTCGCCGTAGACAAGAAGCACAGGACGTTCGGGCCCGCCATCGCGATGCAGAAGTCGCTCCTGGCGAGCCTCGGCGATGAAGGGGTGGATATCGTCTACAGTATCCCGAACGAGTCGTCAGGGCCTCTTCTGGCAAGGCTCGGCTACAGGGAGATAGGCAAATACCATCGTTATGTAAAGCTCCTCAAGGCCGAATACCGTGAGAACAGGAACATACTCCCTTCCGCGTTTAAAGGTATCGCATCCGGTATCGCGGACCTGACCCTGAAGACTATCTCGAAGGAGTTCAGGTACAGGCGCCCAGGGGCGGTGGCGGTGGAGACGCCGGAGTCTTTTGACGCCAGGTTTGACGAATTGTCCGCGGCCGCCGGAGAAAGACCCGGCATCGTCGGGGCGCGGGGCTCAAGCTTTTTGAACTGGCGCTACAATGAGTCGGACTACCGCGACTACAGGGTCTTTGCCGTCACCGGAGAGGCCGGGGCGCTCCTGGGCTACATAGTCTACTATAAGGACGAGAATGTCGCCTATGTAGCCGACATGCTCTGCGACCCGGACCGGAGCGATGCCGTGAAGGTGCTCTTCTCAGAGTTCTGCATACGGATGCGCGGAGATTCCGTCGGGTCTGTCTCCATCAGGTTCCTCGGCCCCAGTTCCATCGAGGCGAAGCTCAAGGGGGTTAACTTCTTCGAGGACAAGAGAAACGAGACCAGGGTCTATGTCTACTGCCCGCCTTCTCAGGCCCGGGGCGCCCTGTTCCTTGACAGCGAGAACTGGTACATACTCGAAGGCGACAACGACATATGAGCGGGGGCGTCTCGACTCCGGGGCCCGAAGGCCGTCCGGTTTTAAAAAGGCCATAGCGTGATAAGGTTATTGAAAAAACTTTACGCAAAGATCCATAGAAGCATCGAGATGTCGCGGTACAACGACTTCACGATAGCCGAATACTTCAGGCAAAAGGGCGCTCAGATAGGCCAGGATAACAGGATCGAGATCAGGGACCTCGGCCCGGAGCCGTACCTGATAAGGATAGGGGACCATTGCACCGTAGCCCCCAATGTCCTTTTTCTCGTGCATGACGGCGCGACATGGGTTTTCACGGAAGAGGACCCGAGCCTTCAGAAGTTCGCCCCTGTCGTTATCCGGGACAACTGCTTTATCGGCATGAACTCCATCATCATGGGAGGCGTAACCATCGGCCCGAACTCCGTGGTGGGGGCGGGGTCGATAGTCACAAAGGATGTCCCGCCGGAGACCGTCGTTGCCGGAAACCCGGCCAGACGCATCTGCGCGGTCGGCGAGTACAGGGAGAAGGTAGTAAAGGCATGGGCCGGGCAAAAGCCGCCCGGGTATTTTGACGGGCTTGAAGAGGGCGGCAGATACACACCGTCTCACATACACCGGATCAAGCAGAGGGACAGCCGGATACTCAAAGAACACCTCGTGGAGAAGTTCTGGGGGAAGAAGAAGGGCTGAACCCCCGTTTCCGCACCCGCCTCGCATGCACCCGTGGTCTCACACCTGCCGATGACCGAATAAATACCGGAGGCCTTATTTGCCATGTCCAGGATCCTAAAAAAAATGATAAAAAGGTCTCTGCACAAGGCCATCTCTTTCGAGCCCGTCCTCGGCCACATGAGAGGCTCGAGGCTCGATGAAAAGGTCGTCGTGCTGATGTATCACGAGATAGCCGAGGACAGCGACGAGATAGAGGCTTGGACGGTCGTCAGGAAGAGCGACTTCATACGGCAGATGGAGTATCTTTCCGTCCACTTCGACATGCTGAGCATGGAAGAGGCGCTCGAGCGGATGAGCCCGGGCCATAAAGACTCGCAGAGGCCCGGCGCGCTCGTAACCTTCGACGACGGCTACAGCGGGAACAACAGGGTGCTCCTGCCCATAGTAAGGTCGATGAACCTGCCGGTCACGGTTTTCGTGGCCACCCGGGCCGTAAAGGAAGGGTCCCTGTACTGGTACGACCGCATCATCAACGCCCTTCAGGGGGGCGTACCAATTACTCTTGACCTGAAGAGGCTCGCGCTGGGCAACTACAGGATAAACAGGTACAGGGGGGCCGAGAACTGGAGAGAGATAGAGAGGCTGCTGCGCGACCTCAAGGCGCTTGAGCCGCAAGCAAGGGCCGCCGCTGTCGAGGCCATCCTCGGTGAGCTTGGGCCGTCGAAGGCCAAGCCCTGCTCCCTTGGCCCGATGACGCATGAAGAGCTCGCCGAGATCTCCGGGTGTCCTCTCATGACCATCGGGGCGCACTCGCACTGCCACAACATACTTACGCAGCTTTCCGGCGAAGATATAAGGGAGAGCGTAGAGACCTCCAGGGAGCTTCTCGAAGAATGGACCGGATGCAGGATGCGCTATTTTTCATACCCGAACGGCAACTTCGATGACGGCGTGGTCGATATCATAAGGGGGCTCGGCTTCGAGTGCGCCGTTACGACCGTATCGAGGCCGTGGTCCAAGGAGGACCCGGTATTTACCATCCCCAGGATAGGGGTCGGGCGGTACGACTCTTTCGAGAGCTTCAAGATAAAGGTCTCGGGCGGATAGCACCGTACAAGGCAGTCCAATACCTCAACTTCGCCGAGCCGGTCCGCCCGCTTGCCGGCCCTGGATTGAATGTCTCTCAAGATACTCCAACTCATAAGCAGCTCCGGGTTCTTCGGCGCAGAGAATGTCCTCCTTGAGCTCTCTTGCGAGCTCAAGGCGCTCGGCCATAGTGTGACCGTGGGCGTCTTTCAGAACCTGCATAATCCGAACATGGAGCTCCGGCAGAGCGCGCGGGAGCACGGGCTCGACACCCATGTGTTCAGATGCTCCGGCAAGGCCGACCTGGGGACGATATCCGCTATCGCATCGTTCGTGCGGAAGAACTCCTTTGACATCGTTCACAGCCACGGGTACAAGTCGAACATATACGCGGTGCTCTCCAACATAAGGAACACAAGACCCATGGTGGCGACCTGCCATAACTGGATAGTCTCAAGCGGCAAGATGGGCATGTACACGATGCTCGACAAGATGTTCCTCAAGAGGTTCGACGCTGTTGTTCCGGTCTCTGCCAATGTCCGGGAGCTGCTGCTCAAGGCGGGGATAGGCAAGGACAGGGTCTTTCTTATCGAGAACGGCATCAACACCCGGAGGTTCGGCTCGGCCGGAGCGGATGTAGCGTTGAGGAGCGCTCTGTTCAAGGGCGGCGGCACGGTGATAGGCACGGTAGGCCGCCTTACCGGGGAAAAGGGGCATACCTATCTGTTGAAGGCCGCCAGAAAGGTGCTCGACAGGCACGGCGACTGCTTTTTCCTCATAGTCGGGGAAGGCCCGTTAAGGGCCCCTCTCGAAGAGGAGGCCGAAAGGCTCGGCATCTCGGAGAGGACCGTCTTTGCGGGCAGGCGCTCGGACATCCCGGCCCTCCTCTCCGTCATGGACATCTTCGTCCTGCCCTCGCTGACGGAAGGCCAGCCTATGGCGCTCCTTGAGGCGATGGCGGCCGGCAGGCCGATAGCCGCCTCTTCCGTGGGGGACATCCCCAAGATACTGAAGAACGGGGAGATAGGGCGTATTGTGCCCCCGGGAGACGCGCCCGCCCTGGCCGACGTCATACTTGGATATATGGACGACCGCCGGGCGGCCCGGAGGTGCGCGGACGGAGCGCTTGCTGAGGTGGCCCGGAGATACTCTTCCGTGCGGATGGCCGAACAGTACCTGAGCGTATACGAAAGTCTGATCAACTGAGGTGATAGATGGCTGAACTGATATTCTGGGCGACTATCTTCATAGTCTTCTACACATACATAGGGTACTCCATCGTCATAACGCTCCTTTCGAGTCTTTTCAATAACCCGGTCAGGAAGGGCGACTATGAGCCGAGGGTGACATTCCTTATAACGGCCTACAACGAGGAGAAGAACCTCGCCCAAAAGCTCGAGAACACCCTGTCGCTCGATTACCCGAAGGACAAGCTCGAGGTCCTGGTGGCCTCCGATGGCTCTACCGACAGGACGGATGAGATAGCAAGGGGTTTTGCCTCGAAAGGCGTAAGGTTGGTCCGTGTTGAAGGGCGCGTGGGCAAGACCGAGACCCAGAACACGGCCGTCAAGGCGGCTACCGGCGACATAATCATCTTCTCCGATGCCACCACCAGGTACGAGAAGGCCAATATAAGGAAGATGGTCAGGAATTACGCCGACCCGACCGTCGGGGCCGTAAGCGGCAGATACGAGTACTACAACCCGACGGGGGCCACCATAGGGATAGGCAACATCCTTTTCTGGAAGTACGAGAACTACATAAAAAGTGCGCAGACAAGGATAAAGACCATCACCGGGTGCTGCGGGTGCATATATTCGCTGAGGCGCAAGCTCTACGAACCGCTCCCGCCGGACATCATAAGCGACCTGGTGGAGCCTCTCAAGATACTGGAGAAGGGGTACAGGATAGCCTTCGAGCCCGAGGCCGTGGCTTACGAGGAGACTACCGAGAAGACATCTGAAGAGTTCCACATGCGCATACGCGTCATCTCAAGGGGCATGAGGGGGCTCATGTACATGAAAAAGCTCTTCAACCCCTTGAAGTTCGGCTTCGTCTCCTTCCAGCTCTTCTCGCACAAGCTCTTGAGGTGGCTCGTCCCCATCTTCATGATAATCACCCTGGCCACGAACCTGGCCCTCGTAGGGACGCCGTTCTATAACGCGGTCCTCGCGCTCCAGGGGCTGTTCTACGCCATGGCGCTCGTCGCGTGGCTTGGCGAGAAGGCGCATATCAAATTCAAGCTATTGTCCGTACCCCTGTACTTCTTTACGGTCAACATAGCGTCGTTGATCTCGCTCTACAAGACCCTGAAGGGATACAAGGCGGTGACATGGGAGACGGTACGGAAATGAAACGCTTCAACATCTTGATGATAACGCAGGAAGACCCCTTCTATGTCAGGCTTTTTTTCGAGGAGTTCTTCAGGAACTACGGCTCCATCGATGAGATAAAGGGGGTGGTGATAGCCCCCACCATGGGAAAAAAGAGCTTCAAGAAGCTTTTGAAGCAGATGTACGGCTTCTACGGCGCATTTGATTTTTTCAAGATGGGCTTCAGGTACGCCTGCTACAAGCTCTGCGACAGGGCGTCGCGCACCATACCCTTGAAGGGTTTCTACTCCATCGAGCAGCTCTGCAGGCGCTACGGCGTCCCTGTCATGCACAGGTCGAACGTAAACTCTGATGCGTTCCTCAAGGACATCAAAAAGCTCGACCTCGACCTTATAATCTCGGTGGCCGCCCCTCAGATATTCAAGGAGAAGCTCATCGCCGTCCCGAAAGAGAGCTGCATAAACATCCACAACTCGAAGCTCCCGAAGTACAGGGGGATGTTGCCGAACTTCTGGCAGATGTACCACGGGGAGAAGGCCGTCGGCACGACCGTCCACAGGATCAACGCCGGAGTCGACGACGGCGACATACTCATACAGAAAGAGACCGAGATACAGTCCGGAGAGAGCCTCGATTCGCTTATATGCAGGACGAAGAGGTTCGGCGCCGCGGTCATGATGGAGGCGATAGACGGCATAAAGGCCGGGTCTCTCAAGCCGATGCCGAACAGCAAGGAAGAGGCCACCTACTTCACCTTCCCGACCCGCCAGGACGTTGCAGAGTTCAGGAGACGTGGAAACAGGCTCTTATGATAAACGCCCTGTCATTCGACATCGAGGACTGGTTCCAGGTCGAGAACCTCAAGTCCGCGATCTCATACGAAGACTGGGACCACCTCGAACTGAGGGTCGTCAGGAACACCGAGCTGATACTGCGGATATTAAAGGACTCCGATACGAAGGCCACTTTTTTCGTCCTCGGGTGGGTGGCCGAGAGGTGCCCGGAGCTGGTGGAGGAGATCAGCTCCGGGGGGCACGAGATCGCCTCCCACGGTTTCTCGCACCGGCTGGTCTATGATATGACCGAGGCCTCTTTCGCGCAGGACATAAGAAGGGCCAAGGACGTCCTTGAGGAGATAACGAAGAAAAGGGTCTTGGGGTACCGGGCGCCGAGTTTCTCCATAACGAAAGAGTCGCTGTGGGCGTTGGACATCTTGAAAGATGAGGGGCATACCTACGACTCGAGCATATTCCCCGTAAGCTTCCATGACAGGTACGGTTTTGCGGGTTGCAGCGACAGGCCGTTCTCATGGCCTAACGGCCTTGCCGAGATACCCCTGTCGGTCTACAGGGTGCGCGGCCTCACCCTGCCGCTTGCCGGGGGAGGGTACTTCAGGCTTCTGCCGTACGCGTACTTCAAGTTCTTCCTGAAGAGGCTGAACCGCAATCAGAACTGCTTTACATTCTACCTGCACCCGTGGGAGTTCGACCCGGGCCAGCCGAGAATAGACGTCCCGCTTGGCTACAGGTTCAGGCACTACATAAACCTGAAGTTCACGGAGAAGTACCTTAGAAGACTTCTGACGGACTTCTCCTTCGACAGGCTGTGCGTGGCCCACGGCCTGGAGCCGTAACAGATAGATGAAAGACCGCATAAAGCTTACATACATGATAGATGAGCTGGCAACGGACCTTGCCGGTACGGAAAACCAGCTCATAAAGATGATCAACGGCCTTGGCAGGATGGGTTTCGAGATAACCCTTGTCTGCTTCAGGCACCGCCCGTGGCTTCAGAAGAACAAGTCCTCGTTGCCGTGCAAGGTCGTGGTCATCGAGCTCAAAAGGTTCAAAAGGCCCTTTACCTACCTCAACTACGTAAAGCTCGTCCGGTTCCTCAGGTCCTCAAAGCCCGACATAGTTCATACTTTTTTCCCTGCCGCGAACATACTC